>JBBRUE010000935.1:0-2920 GCA_038248085.1 Myxococcales bacterium
CAGGTCGGCCGCCGCCGCGACGGCCAGGCGCACCCGGCGCTTCTTGAGCAGCCGCGTCACCAGCACCCGCTGTCGCGCCTCAAAGCACGAATAATCTCTCAAGATGACGGCCGCGCTGACGAGCATCGGGTAACGCGCGATGAAGGCCTTCTGTTGAGCAGGCTGGAGCACCGCGTCGGCGCTCGCCCGCGCCTCGAGGTAGCTCGCGTCGGTGAAGCCGAAGAGTTCGCCCACCCGCACCAGGTCGTGGTTGCCGACGATGATCTGCACCTGGTCCGGCGGGTGCGCCGCGAGCCACGAGAGGATCCGCGTGCCGTCTTCGGTCGCCTCGCTGCGATCCTCCGGGCGGCCCCAGTCGAAGTGGTCGCCCATCGAGACCAGGCCGACCTCCGGGCGCAGCCGGCCGTGGTCACCCAGCAGTCCGTTGAGATCGAGAATGCGAAGGAAGGTGCCCAGCGACGCCTGGGGATCTCCGATCGCGACGTTGAGTTGCCGCTCGACCTTGTCGGGTGGGCACAGCACCAGGTCATCGGCGTCTTCGTGGGCGCGAAGCTGGGCCACTACGACGCGGCGGTCGGGCAACATCGCGCGCGAGCATCGCACGTGGCCCCCGGGAAGCCCGCGTGGTTTCGTCGACGCGGGAACCCGGGCCCGAGGGCTATGCTCCGCGCCGTGAGTTCACCGGTCGAGACGATCGAGCGCGCGATCGTGTTCGAACAAGCCTCCGGCGCGCAGAGGCTCAACGCGCAACACTGCGTGTCGCAGTGGACCTCCCAGCTTGACGAGTCCCTGCTCCAGGTCGACCTCGGGCTGCACGCGGGCAGCGCCGCGCTGTCCGTGATCCTCCGGCTCCGCGAAGATCGCTTCAGCGACGCGGACCACGCGCGCATCGTCGCCGCGGGGGAAGCCGCGGGCGGCCGCGTGGTGGCGTTGAGCGAGCTCGAGTACCAGGAGCGGGGCCACTTCCTCACCCGCTTCAACGGGTGCACCCAGCAGCGGCTCGGGCTGCCGCCAGATGAAGTGCGCTCGGTGCTGGAGCAGCTGTGGGCGAGCGCCCCGGCCCCCGTCGACGAGCGTCGCGCAGCGCCGCGGCACCCGGTGCAGGGCCCGGCCGTGGTGACCATGGGGGCGCGGCAGGTCGATGGCACGGTGGAAAACCTGTCGACGGGAGGGGCCCTGGTGCGGACCACGCCCCCGCCGGTGCTGCAGGCGAAGGTCGAGCTCGAGCTCCAACTCCCGGGTGGGTCGGTGCGCACGAAGGCCACCGTGGTGAACGTCTCGGCCCGCGGCGCCGGCGTGCAATTCACCGAGGCCTTGCCGCCCACCAAGCTGGCGACGCTCGTCGCGCCGGGCCCCGACGCGACGGCCAGCGAGCGGGTAGGCCCGTACGAGCTGCTCTCCCTGCTGGGCCAGGGGGGCACCGGCGAGGTGCACTTCGCGCGGGTCCTCGAGGGGCCCGCCCGGGGCCAGCACGTCGCGGTCAAGCGGCTGCACAAGCGGCGCGCCCACGACGCCGAAGCAGTGAAGCACTTCGAGGCCGAGGCGAAGACGCTCTCGTTGCTCAAGCACCCGAACATCGTGCGGACGATCGATGCCGGGGTCTTCGAGGGCCAGCAACTGCTGGTGATGGAAGCGATCGACGGCCACGACCTCGGCCAGGTGCTGCGCCGGTGCCGTGCGCGCAAGAAGCCGCTGCCCGTCGACTCCGCCTGCTTCATCGGGAAGACGTTGCTCGAGGCGTTGAGCGCGGTGCACGGGGCGGAAGACGAGGCGGGGGAGCCGCTCGAGCTGGTGCACGGCGACGTGTCGGCCCACAACCTCTACGTCTCGAAGCAGGGCGCCCTCAAGCTCGGTGACTTCGGGCTGGCGAGGCGCGCGGGGGAAGGCGTCGCCCACCGGGTCGAGGAAGGCCGGCCGACCCACCTCTCTCCGGAGATGCTCGACGGCAACCTCTCACCCGCCGCCGACCTGTGGGCCGCGGCGGTGACCTTGTACGAGCTGCTCACCCTCGAGCTGCCCTTCTCCGGCAACACCCTCGCCGAGCTGACCCTGGCCATTCGCAACCAGCGTGAGCGACCCATACGCGAGCTGCGCGACGACTGCTCGGGGCCGCTGGAGGCGGTGCTCAAGTGCGCGCTTGAGAAGGACCCCGCGCTCCGCTTTCAGACGGCGAAGGCCTTCGCTCAAGCCGTGGTGCCGCACTACCACCCCGTGCGCACGCCCAGCCGGCTGGCCGCGGTGGTGGGCGAGCTCTTCGAGCGCTGAGACAGGCTTGATGCCCCCCATTCGGCACGCTTCACTGCCCGGCCGAGAGGGCTGAATCCGCCGCGCGTTGCCGCTACAAACACGCCCATGTCCTTCGCGTTCACCGAGCTCCTCCCGCTGCACCACGACGAAACGCCCTGGCGCCTCCTCACGAAGGACTTCGTGAGCACCTTCGAGGCCGAGGGAAAGACCTTCCTCAAGGTCGACCCGCGCGCGCTGACGCTGCTGACGAAGACCGCGATGCGCGACATCGCCCACCTCCTGCGCCCCGCGCACCTCGCCCAGCTCCAGAAGATCCTCGAGGACCCCGAGGCCTCGAACAACGACAAGTTCGTCGCCGTCGACCTGCTCAAGAACGCGAGCATCGCGGCCGGCGGCGTGCTGCCGATGTGCCAGGACACCGGCACCGCGATCGTCAAGGGCAAGAAGGGCCAGCTGGTCTTCACCGGCGGCGGCGACGAAGAGGCGATCGCCCGCGGCGTGTACGAGACGTACACCGAGACCAACCTGCGCTACTCGCAACTCGCCCCGCTGACGATGTACGACGAGAAGAACACCGGCTCGAACCTCCCCGCAGAGATCAAGCTCAGCGCGATCGACGGCGACGCCTACAAGTTCCTCTTCATGGCCAAGGGTGGCGGCTCGGCGAACAAGA
>JBBRUE010000936.1:0-2909 GCA_038248085.1 Myxococcales bacterium
GCACGCGGTTCAGGCCCTTGCGGAGGTTGACCTGCACCTGGTGCTGGTCGACGCGCGGGAGGTTGTAGCGATCGGAGCTCAACACCTTCGCCCCGTTGATCCACACCCGGGTGCCGCCAGAGACGCCAAGCGACAACACGGCCTTCGTCTCGGCGTCGGAGCTGAGCCAGGTCAGGGCGTAGGCCACCGCCTCGGTGTTGGGCTTGAGCGCGAGCGAGAGGTCGACGAAGCCATCGACGGTCTTCGCGTGCGGCTTGCGCCAGCCGACCTCGCGGGCCTTCGTGGGGTAGGTGGCGCGCAGGTCGGTCGCGCTCTCGGGCCCGAAGTCGGTGTCGCAGCCCGCCTTGCCCTCGTTGTCGAAGCTGCCGACGACGTGGAAGTCCTGAATGAAGCCGAGCTCGGTGATCAGCTCGGCGGCCTTCACGGTGCGGCCGCGGGCGCGCTCGACGTCGGCCATGAAGAGCCTGGCGAGCATGCGCACGTGGGGGTCGGTGTTCCGCCGGTAGAGCAGCGCGGTGTACGGCTCGGCGAGCAGGTTGAGATCGTCGACGTCGTCGAGCAGCGCGTGGAGGCGGATGAGCGACGCTGCGCCGCGGGGGTCGTTGCCCTGCTTGAGGACCTCGCGGGACAGCGCCTCGGCGCGGTCGGTGATGGGCGAGTCGAGGCGGGTCAGCAGCAGCGCGGTGAGGGCGAGTGAGGCGAGCACGCGCGCACCGTAGCGCCGACTCGGAGCGTTGGCGTCGTCGCAGAGAGATGCAGCGCGTAGTTCCACGCACCGCTCGCGAGCGATAGCCATTGCTGCCGTCGGCGTACGCGAACACGACCGCCTTGCACGGCTCGCGCGTGTCAAAAACGTGACGTGTGGCCCAGCGTTGCGAGGTCGCTGAGCGACCCTTACTGGATCGGGGTCGCGCACCTTTCCGCAGTTTTGCCGGGGGTCCTACGCATGCATCGACTGCACTCCACGCTGGCCGTCGTTCTTCTCTTGTCTGCCTCGGCGTCGGCCGAGCGCAAGAAGTACTGCTCCATCTGCACCACGGCCGATGGCCTTCGCGAGACCCGGTCCAGGACGGGCAGCTGTGCCAGCGCGGTCGGCTCCTTTGAGGTCGAGGTGGAAATGGTCGAACGCGACAAGGCATTCGACATCGCGCCGTTCCGCGCGCTGCTCGAGCAGTGCCGCGCCGATGTCACCGTCGAGAAGAACCAGCGCATGGCCGCTGACTTTCCCTCGCGCGTGGCCACCCTCTTCCAGCACTACGACGCGGCCGACTGCAGCACCCCCGGCGGGCGCTGCATGTTCGAGGTCCAACTGGCCGACCTGAACGCCGCCGAGTCGATCGCCATCATCAAGGAGCAGGCCCGATCCCCCATCGAGGAGACCGCCCGGCGCTTCCAGCGGGCGCAGGCCGAACTCGACGCGCTCCCTAGCAAGATTGCCACGCCCCTCGACCAGCTCGCCGCGAAGGCGAAAGAAGCCCAGGAGACCGCCACCCGCTTCCACAAGGACTCACTCGTGGTCGCCGACGCGGAGGTGCAGCGCGGCCTCAAGACCTGCGGCTACGCGTTGATGTTCGACCCGAAGCACGCCGGTTGTCTCAAGCAGAAGGCCGCGCTCGACGCGATGGCCGTGGCCTTCGACAAGGAGCGCGAGGCGTTCTACGCCACCGCCTTTCACAAAGAGAACCTGGGCAAGGTGCTCTTCACCGTCGACGAGGAGAAGCTGGGCTCGGAGAACGCAGCGGACTTCAAGGCTTCGTTCCGCGCTGATGAGCCGCTGTCAGGCGTGGTGTACCTCCGCTACCCGGTGGGAATGCTGTCTGGCGACATCGCCGCCACCACCACCGTGTCCATCACCTTCGCGGTCGAGGGAAAGCGCATCGGGGGCGCGGCGTGGTTCGTCGCCCCTGAAGACGAGGCGCACGGCCAGGCGTGGGTGTCCTTCGTGGCGATGCCGGCGGCGGCGAAGGACGCGGCCGACATCTACACCACCAGCGATCTCGCCAACGCCCTGGCCGCGCTTCCCGAGGGCAAGCACCAGGTGAAGGTGACCATCGGCGTGCTCAACGCCGACGGGAGCAAGGGCGTTGAGGCCGCCAGCGGGACCTTGGAATACGACGCCGCCAGCGGCCACGAGAAGGCGAAGGGCATCGCCGAGGCGCTCGCCGCCCGGGTGCTGGACGAGGCGCGCATGCCGAAGGCCGCCATGAAAGACGCCAGGCTCGACAAGGCGATGCTCGCCGAGGCCGCCAACAACGAATTCGGAGACAAGCCGCTCCGGCTGGTCACCACCGATAGGGCCTTCACCATCACCCGCAACTGGCTGGGCGTCATCATGCGGCGCTCCGTCCACACCGCCGTCGCCACCAAGGGCAAGGACGGCACGTGCATGGTCAGGCAGATCGAGTTCACCCAGCAGTACGAGGGCAAGACCTACGGGGCACCGACGATGTCGTACCCTTCGGACGAGTTCCCCATCCGCTGCGAGAACGTGAAGAAGTAGGCGAGCCGCTCAGGGGGCCCAGTGAATCGTCACGCCCTCGAGCTTCGGCTGCCGCGGCAGCTTCGTGCCGCGCAGCCAGAGCGCGCGCAGCCGGGGGCACGCCTCGAGTTCCGCGCGCTCGAACTGGTCGAACGGGTTGCCGTCGAGCCACAGCTGCTCCAGCGCGGGCAACTGTGAGGGGATCGCCCCGAGCCGCCGCAAGCGGTTGTGGGACGCGCTGAGGCCCGTCAGGGAGGGGAACCGGAGCAGCGCGGCGGGCAGGGTCTCGAGGTCGCACCCGTCGAGGGACACCTCCTTGACCAGTGCGGGCTCCGGCACGGCGCCCAGCACGCGCTCCCAGTCGTCGGGCAGCGTGAAGGAGGCCTTCACGAAGGACTGGGGGCCGGTGGAGAACTTCTGCACCAGCGCC
>JBBRUE010000937.1:0-2908 GCA_038248085.1 Myxococcales bacterium
ACACCCCGACGTCCTTGAGCCCGTCGCGCAGCTTTTCCTGGCGGGCGGGGTCCTGGACCTCGGTCATCAACTTCTGGGCCTCGAGCTTCACGTCGTTGCCGAAGCGCTTGAAGTCGTCGCCGGTCTTCTTGAGGAAGGACTTCAGCTTCGCGTCCCACTGGGAGTCGTTCATGGTGCCCCGTTGTACTCGCGAGCGGCCGATCCATTCCATCGCAGGACGGTGGAACAGGCGGGGCGGGGATGACATGACGTCGCTGACCGTGGCCAGGCTCGTTCGACACTTCATCGAGGAACCCCGCGCGTGCAGCTACCTGCCGACGGTGCGGGCCTCGCTCGAATACCGGCTGATGGTCGACGTGACCCCGCTGGAGCTCGAGGACCTGATGATCCGCGGGTGGCGCCGCTTCGGCCCGGCGTACTTCCGGCCGGCGTGCAGTCCGTGCGACGAGTGCCACTCGATTCGGCTCGACGTGCACCGCTTCGCCCCTACCGCCTCGCAGCAGCGCGCGCTCAAGCGCAGCCTGCGGTTTCGCGTCGAGATGGGCCGGCCCCGCATCGACGCCGAGCGCCTGGCCCTGCACCAGAACTGGCACGGCACGCGGGAAGACGCGCGCGGCTGGGAACCGACCCAGTTGACCGAGGACGAGTACGCGACGCAGTTCGCCTTCCCCTCGGCGACCGGGCGCGAGATGGCCTGGTACGACGGGAATCGGCTGGTGGCGCTGGGCCTGGTCGACGTGACGCCCAACTGCTTCAGCGCGGCGTACTTCTTCTACCACCCCGACATCGCGCGGCTCTCCCCGGGCATCGGCAACGTGATGCGCTGCGTGGAGATGGCGCGGGAGCTCGGCTGTCAGCACATGTACCTGGGGTACCGGGTGCAGGACTGCGCGTCGCTCACCTACAAGGGGTACTTCCAGCCGCACGAGGTGCTCGTCGGGCGGCCGGCCGCGCACGAACCGGCGGTGTGGAAAGAAGCGCCGGTCGTCTCGCGCACCCCGAATCAGAAGGGCATGTTGTCGGCGTCGCCCGGGGGCGGCGGGCCTTCGTCGTCCGAGGGCGGCGGCGGGTCTTCGCCGCGCTGACGGGCGATCTCCCCCTCGATGGTGGCCAGGAGCTGCTTTTCCTTGTCGTGCCACCGCGCCTTGCTGGCATCGGCCAGCGAGCGGCGCGAACCGTTGGCGTAGAACTCGAGGTCCTGCAGCGAGGCGCCGTACACCGGCATGCCCTTGCTGCGGCCGTAGTTGGGCAACAGCGTGCCGTCGCCGCCACCGGCGCCGCCTGCTGCGGGCCGGCTCGCACCGGAGCTCGCCTGCCGGGCCGGGGCCGAAGCCGCACGCGCCGCCATCGGTGACGACCCGATGGTCATCGAGTCGAAGGCGATGGTGAAGCCCTCGCCCGTCTTCACTGCGGAGCCGACGCGCACCTGCTCTTCACGCCCGTCGTCCCTGGTCACGGACACCCACACTGGAAATCGATCGCTCATAAGTCGCGCACCATGGGCCTCGGCGCGCTGGACCGTCAAGCGCACTCGAAGCACACTCACCGATCGTGCAGACCGATTCCATTCTCGTCGTCGACGACGAAGTCATCGTGTTGGACGTGTTGAAGGTGGCCCTGAAGAAGGTGGGCTTCACCGTCTACACGGCGACCCGGCTCGTGGAGGGCACCGCGCTGGTGCACGGGCAGGCCTTCAGCTGCGCGCTGATCGACAAGAACCTCCCCGACGGGAGCGGGCTCGACCTGATCCGCCTCATTCGCCAGAGGCAGCCCGACTGCACCTGCCTGGTGATGACCGCGTACCCCAACGCCGAATCGATCCTCGAGGCGCTCAAGCTGGGCGCGGTCGACTACCTCGAGAAGCCTTTTCCGCACGTCACCATCATTCAGGAGAAGGTGAAGGCGGCGGTCGATCGCCAGCGCCGGCTCGCCTCGCTCTCGGCCCGGGTGGCCGAGATGCACGCCCTCAAGGCGGCGACCGACGCGACGGTGGCCGAAGACGTCGCGCTCCAGAGCCGCTTCGACTCGCTCAACTTCCGCCACCAGCGGGCGCTGGCCCTGCTGCGCGAGGTGAAGAGCGGCCTCGAGAGCGGCGACGCGGGGACGGTGAAGCACCTGCTCGCGCGCGTCAGCTCGCTGCTCGAGGAGCTGAAGTAGCGCTCCGTTCTCCCTGGGCCCTTGCCGTAAGCTCGCGGGCTCATGCGCTCCCTCCTTCTTCGAATCGTCGCCATCATCGTGTCGACCACCCTCGCCTCGTGCGGCTCGCTGCTCGGCGGCAACTACGCCTGTGACCTGCGTCCGGGTGAGCCGCAGTGCACCGACTGGCGCAACCTCATCGGTGTCTCCACGAGCCAGGAGGTGCTCTGCAAGACGCTGATCATGAGCGGCGGCAACTGGAAGCCGAACGAGAAGTGCGCGGCGTCGGGCTCGGTGGGCGGGTGCCAGACGGACACCAGCGTGGGGCTGCAGACCAACTGGTTCTACGCCCCGCGCACCGAGGCCGACGTCAGGGCGGAGTGCACGCGCGACGGCACCACGTTCGTCAGCCCGTAGTCAGCCGCCGGGCTGCGCGGCGCGAACTGCGGTCGCGAACGCGCGGCCGACTCGCTTGGTTCGCGCTATGCACGCTCCGATGTCCACCATCGAGCGCTGGGCGCACGACTTCATCACCACTACGTCGCTGGAGGCCAAGCTCTCGCCGCCCGCGCCGCCGACCGCGTTCGACCCGACGCCCCGGCGCGAGGTGCTGATGCACCCCGGCCGCCCGCCCGGCCGCGTCGCTCGGGGCGGGGGCGATCCTCGCGTCCCCCGTGCGGGGGGACCCTTTGCGGCGCGGCCGGCTCGGCGGCTGGGCGCTCGGCGGCCTGGAGCTCGTGGTGCAGGTAGGTGTGCAGCTCGAGCTCCAGGC
>JBBRUE010000938.1:0-2905 GCA_038248085.1 Myxococcales bacterium
CGTCGCCGGCGAGGAAGTAGAGCTTGGCGGTCTCGGCGGCGGTGGGCCCCGGACCCGGCGGGAGCTTCGGCTTCGGCCCCGGCTGCAACACCACCAACGAGAGGAGGAGCGGCAGCAGCATCAGTAGGCGTTCTTCGAGAGGAAGCCGCCGAGCGCGGTGCGCACGAGGATCTTCAGGTCGAACATCAGCGACCAGTTCTCGATGTAATAGAGGTCGTAGTCGATGCGGTCCTTGATGCTGGTGTTGCCGCGCAGCCCGTTGACCTGCGCCCAGCCAGTGATGCCCGACTTCACCATGTGCCGCAGGTGGTACCGGGGGATCTGCTTCTTGAACTCCTCGATGAACACCGGGCGCTCGGGGCGCGGGCCGACGAGGCTCATGTCACCGACGAAGACGTTCCAGAACTGGGGCAGCTCGTCGAGCGACGTCCGGCGGAGGAACGAGCCGATCGAGGTGCGCCGCGGGTCATCGTGGGTGGCGAACTGCGCCCCGGCCTTCTCGGCGTCGGTGCGCATCGTGCGGAACTTGAACATGTGGAACAGCTGGCCATCGATGCCCATGCGCTCCTGGCCGAAGAAGACCGGGCCGGGGCTGGTGAGCTTCACCGCGATCGCCAGCAGCGCCATCACCGGCGCCAGCACCACCATCGCCAACGACGCGACGAGGATGTCGAAGGCCCGCTTGGCGATGCGGTTCCAGCCCTCCATCGGGGCGCCCTGGAGGCTGATGATCGGCAACCCGCCGAACTCTTCGAGACCGCCACGCAGGGTGACGTAGTTGAAGAGGTCAGGCACCACCTTCACGTCGATGGTGCGCAGCGCGAGCACCTCCATGATGTCCCGCATCTGCGCCTGCTCTTCGAGCGGCAGGGCGAGGATCACCTGGTCGACCGGCTGCTCGTCGAGCACCCGCCCGAGATCGCCGAACAGGCCGATCACCGGCAAGTTCATCACCATGGTGCCGACCTTCTCGGGCTTGCGCGTCAGCAGCCCGGTCACCTTGAAGCCCAGCTCGCGGTGCAGCTCGATGGTCTCGACCACCCGCTGGCCGAGCACCCCGGCGCCCACCACGAGAATGGTCTTCACGTTGACCCCGCGGCGGCGGAGCTCGTTGAAGAACGCGCGGAACGACAGCCGCACGGTGCTCAGCGCGACGAAGGCGAAGGCGGCGAACAGCACGATGGTGAGCCGGCTGTACCGCTCGCGGATGAAGTACGAGACGCCGACCAACACCAGCGTCGAGAGCGCGGTGGCCTTGAAGACCTCGAACACCTCCTGAATGTGCGAGCGCCCGCGGTTGGTGGTGTAGAGGTTCGAGCCGCGGAAGATGACCGGGAAGATGACCAGCACCAGCGCGAGGGTCTCGAGCGTCTCGTTGGTCGGCGGGAGCGTCTCCCACGCGAAGAACGTGAAGCGGGCGTACCAGGACAGGCCGAACGCGATGGCCAGCGTCACCACGTCGGCGACGAGCTTGATCGAGTTGTAGAAGCGCTGGAACCGGGTGAACACGACAGCATGGCTCTAGCACGGGCGCGAGGGGCGGGCGCAACGCCGGGGCAAGGTGGCACGGGGCCCTTCGGGCAGGTGACGAAGTGGCAGCGGGCGCCGCGCACGACCTCGCGGTTCCGCGGGCTTCGACCGGCGTCGCGGTTGCTCAGGGTGGGGGCATGCGCCCTCTCCTCCTCGTGCTCGTCGCGTCGTCCGCCCTCGCCACCCCCGTCGATCAGGCCCGCCTCGCGCGGCTCTTCGGCTTCACCGGCCACGTGCCCACGCCCGTCGCGCCGGTGACGCCCCTGCCCTTCCGCCTGCTGGGGACGTTGCGGGCGGTCGAGGGAGCGTCCTCGCTGGCGGCCCTCGACTGCGCCTCGCGGAGCACCACGGTGGGGGTCGGCGACGTGGTGTTCGGAGTGGAGATCGTCTCGATCGATCAGCAGGAGCTCATCGTGCGACGCGGGGGTCGGCTGGAGCGGTTGGGTCGGGCGCCCTTCGTGCCTGGAGTCGCGGCGTCCGGCTCCGGTCAGCACCGGCTCACGCACAACCAGGTGGCCGCGGCGCTCGCCAATCCCTCTCAGCTGATGACGCAGGTCCGCATGGTGCCCGCGATGGTCGGTGGCAAGTGGGCCGGCTTCCGCGCGAGCTACGTGCAGGAGGGCTCGCTGGTGGCGTCCCTCGGGCTCAAGGCGGGTGACGTGCTGCGCGGGGTCAATGGGCAGCCGCTCGACAGTCCGGAGCGGTTGATGGCCCTGTACCAGGCGCTGCAGACGAGCCGCCGGTTCGAAGTGGAGCTCGAGCGCGGCGGGCAGCGCGTGACGCAGACGATCGACCTCGATTGATCGTCAGCCCAACGCCAAGACGAGCTCGTCGATCATCGCGCGCTGGAACGCCGCGCGGGAGAAATGCATCGCCTGGGCCCGCGCCACCTCGGGCTCGAAGCCCGCCTCGAACGCATCGAACTCGGCGAGGGCGGTGCGCAGCGCGTCGACCGACTGCTGGTGAAAGAAGACCCCGGTCTGCGGCGTCACGGTCTCGAGCACCCCGCCCTGCCCGAAGGCGATCACCGGCCGGCCGCAGGCCTGGGCCTCGAGCGGCGTGATGCCGAAGTCTTCGACGCCGGGGAACACCAGCGCGCGCGCGTTCCGGTACAGCGCCGGCAGGTCGTCATCGCGCACCTGCCCCAGCGCCTTCACGTTGGGCGGCAGGTCGTGGAGCCACGTCGACGACTGGCCGCTCCCGCCGATCCACAACTGGCGACCCGACCCGCGGAACGCGTCGATCGCGAGATCGAGCCGCTTGTAGGGCGCGAGCGCCCCCAGGCACAAAAAGTACCCCCCCTCGCCGGTGCCCTCGAGGGCCTGGGTGGTGAAGCGCTCGAGCTCGACGGGCGGGTAAATGACGCGGGCCGACC
>JBBRUE010000939.1:0-2904 GCA_038248085.1 Myxococcales bacterium
ATCCGGCCCAGCCCATGCCTCGGCGAGATCTCGGTGTGGATCGCCGCCAGCGTGTCAGTGCCTTCGCAGGCAGGGATCACCGCCACCAGGCTCGCGGTCCGCGCTCCGCCGGTCGGGCGCAGGTAGTCGGAGCTCCCCTCGAGGTCCTTCGACAGCAGGGGCAGGAGCTGCGCGTCGAACGGGGGCAGGGTGGTCAGCTCGTTGCGCGCGATGCGGCCGGCCAGGTCTTCCATCTCGCGCGTCGATCCGCGGGCGCTCGAGCGCACCACGATCATCACGAAGACGAGGACGAGAATGGCGACGACGACGGCGGCGGCGGTGAACACTGCGGTGCCTGTAGCTGATGTGCGAACGAATCGCTGTGAACCTGTCAAACGCGTGAATTGCTTCGCTCCGCCACGTTGACTTAACGGCCTTTACAGGTGTGCTTCAGTTTTTCAATCTGACGCGCCTTGTCATGCCTGAGTCCAGTGGCTATTTTCGCCCTCGTTCAGCGCGGTTGAACGGTTTTCCGATTTACGCGAGGGCACCATGGCGCTTGTCAAAGGTATTGAAATCGCTGGCCGTTCCTCTGAGCTCCTTGGAGCCCCCGTCCAGGAGTTCCTGCTCGCCCTCGAGCGCCGCTTCGGTGAGCGCCGCCGTGAGCTGCTCGCCAGGCGTGGCTCCCGCAAGGGCTTCGACTTCCTGCCGGAGACGGCGTCGATCCGCGCAGGTGAATGGCGCATCTCGCCGGTGCCCGAGGTGCTCGCTGATCGCCGCGTGGAGATCACCGGCCCGACCGACGCGAAGATGGTGATCAACGCGCTCAACTCCGGCGCGAACGTCTTCATGGCCGACTGCGAAGACTCGCTCGCCCCGTCCTGGGAGAACGTCCTCGGCGGCCAGGAGTCGCTCTTCCGCGCGGTCCGCCGCACGCTCACCTTCACCAGCCCCGAGGGCAAGGCCTACAAGCTCAACGACCAGACGGCGGTGCTCTTCGTTCGCCCCCGCGGCTGGCACCTCGACGAGGCGCACGTGAAGGTCGACGGCCGGGTGATGAGCGGCGGCCTCTTCGACTTCGGCGTCTTCTTCTTCCACAACGCGAAGGAGCAGCTCGCGCGCGGCGTGGGGCCCTTCTTCTACCTGCCCAAGCTCGAGAGCCACCTCGAGGCGCGGCTGTGGAACGACGTGTTCGACTTCGCGGAAGCCACGCTCGGGCTCGCGCCGGGCACGATCAAGGCGACGGGGTTGATCGAGACGCTGCCGGCGGCCTTCGAGATGGACGAGATCCTCTACGAGCTGCGCACCCACTCCGCGGGGCTCAACTGCGGCCGCTGGGACTACATCTTCAGCTTCATCAAGAAGCAGCCCGACCAGGTGCTCCCCGATCGTTCGCAGCTCACGATGGATAAGGGCTTCCTGCGTGCGTACGCCCAGAAGCTGATCCAGACCTGCCACCGCCGCGGGGCCCACGCCATGGGTGGCATGGCCGCGCAGATCCCCATCAAGGACGACCCGGCCGCCAACGAGATCGCCATGGCCCGGGTGCGCGCCGACAAGGAGCGCGAAGCGAAGGACGGCCACGACGGCACCTGGGTCGCGCACCCCGGCCTCGTCCCCGTGGCGAAGGCGATCTTCGACGCCCACCTCAAGGGCCCCAACCAGCTCGCGGTGCTGCGCAGCGACGTGTCGATCGGCCGCGACGACCTGCTCCGCGTGCCCGAGGGCACCAACACCGAAGACGGGCTGCGCCACAACGTGCGCGTCGGCGTGCGCTACCTCGAGGCGTGGCTGCGCGGGCAGGGCTGCGTGCCGCTCTTCAACCTCATGGAAGACGCCGCCACCGCGGAGATCAGCCGCGCGCAGGTCTGGCAGCAGGTACGCCACGGCAGAATCACCGTCGCGAAGCTCGACCAGGTGATCGCCGAGGAACTCGCCGGCGCCACCGGGGGCAAGTTCGACGAGGCGAAGGCGCTGTTCCGCTCGCTCTCCACCTCCGACACCTTCGAGGAGTTCCTCACCTTGTCCGCGTACCAGCGGCTCCTCGCCTCGGAAGTGAACCCTTAAGGCCCCAGCTGCGCGAGCCGCTCGAAGGCCTGGCGGAACACCCGGGCCTCCTGCGCGCCCTGGATGACGAAGCGGTTGCCCACGATGAAGGTGGGCACCGCGGTGACGCCGACCTCCGCACCCGCGGCGAGCCCCTCGTCCATCACGGCCTTCCACTTTCCGGCCTCGACCTCGGCCTGCATCTCGTCGGCGTCCAGCCCCACGGCCGTGGCCACGCTGCGCAGCACGGCCCAGTCGTGGAGGTCGTCCCCGTGGGACCAGTACCGCTCCAGCACGCCGTGGTGGAAGGCCTCGAGCTGGCCCTTCGAGCGCGCGTACTCAGTGCACTGGTGAGCGCGCCGGGTGCTCGGCGTGACGTCGCGGGTGACGATCTTCAGCCCCAGCGCCTTCGCCCGCAGGAAGAGCGGGTTCTCGGGGTTCGCCATGAACTGCTTGATGCGCTCGGGGAGCGGCGTGCCCTCGTCCGGGGTGTCCGGCCTCAGCAGGAACGGCCGCCAGTCGATGACGAACTCAAAGTCCTTCTTCAGCGTGTCGACCTCGCCGAGGCCGATGTAACACCAGGGTCAAACGAAGTCGGACCAGACGGTCAGCGTGATCGGAGCCATAGGCCCCCTATTTCACGGGCGTCTCCATTTTCCAAATGCCTTGCCCAGAACCCGGGGCTAGCCTCGCCCGCTCATGGCCAACGCCCGCTCGAAGAAGAAGGCGAAGTCAGGCAAGTCCACCCCGAAGGCGAAGAAGGTGGCGCCGAAGAAGAAGGTCGCGCTCAAGGCGAAGACCGCCAGGCCCAAGGTGAAGGCGAAGGCGAAGAAGCCCGCGCCGAAGCCGAAGAAGGTCGCGCCGAAGAAGGTCGCGCCG
>JBBRUE010000940.1:0-2902 GCA_038248085.1 Myxococcales bacterium
ACGTCGTCGGGCGTGGCCGACACCGCGTTCGGACCCGCAGGGTTTCGCCAGGTCGTGCTGCCGGGCACGGACATCGGGTTGAGCACGATTCGGGGGGCCGCCCGGCTCGCAGATGGGCGCTTCCTGCTGTACCTCACCGGCATCGGCACGACGTACGTGGCGCGCTTCAACGCCGACTTCACGCTCGACACGGGCTTTCTCGAGGCCGGCGCGCTCAAGCCCCTGAGCATCAAGCTGCCGCTGTTTCAGCCCTCGTTCCTCGTGGGGCAGCACCTGGCCGTCACCGAAGGCAATCGCGTCTGGGTGGCCGACATCACCAACGTGGTCATCGACCCCGGCGCGACGAAGAACTTCTTCGAGGTCATCAGCGCGCTGTTCTGAAGCGTCGCCGCGCTCAGTCCCACCACAAATAGAGGCGCTTGCCCCGGACGACCACCTCGTCGGCCGTCTTCTTCCACTTCGCGGGGACGCGCGTGGCCGGGGTGGTGAGACTGGTGAGGGTCACGCGGTAGTCACTGCGCGGCGGCCAGACCACGTGCCCCCCGAAGGCCGTGCTTCGCCGGCTCGCTCTCGTCTGGTCGAGCACTTCGCGCGCCGACGGGGCCTCGTTCACCCGGGCGTCGAGAAAGGCCTCGCCCAGGCCCTCGGCGAGCGATTCCATCGTCGACCAGGGCGCGTCCTCGAAGGTCCAGACTTCACCCCGCGCCTCACGCAGCGCGTCCTTCAGCAGCGCGCGAACCAGGTGCGTGAACCTGTCCTCCGCGGTCGTCGGCGCAAGGGTTGGGGCCGGCGCCGGCGCTGCCACCGAGGCACCCCGTGAATGGGGCGTGGCCCAGGTGGCGATGACCCGATTGAACCGGCCCTCCACGGCGGTCGCGCGAGCGAGGAGCGCCTTCGCGCGAGGGGTCCGCCTGGCGTTGACCCCGCTGACGAAGAACCCGCAGGGCCTGCGGGGCGCCACCACCAGCAGGCCATCGAACGTCGGTGCGTCCGTCCAGTCATCGGGGAAGGCCTGGAGGAAGTCGACCGCCCCCGGGGCGAGCCCCTCCTTCGCCAGCGCCTCGAGCGTCTCCCAGGTCAGGGCCTGCACCGGAAAGGTGTCCGGCGCCGAGGGCGGCGACGAGAAGAACCGCTCCAGCAGGGGCACTCCGCGCTCGAGCACGGCGCGTTCATTCGGAGTTTGGGCGGCCGCGAGTCGAGGCTCGATGCGCGGCGCCGCCGAATCAACCAACGCGAGCCACTCGTCGAAGGCGTTCGCCTTCAGGAACAAGGCGCGGGCGTTTGCCATCGCGTCGCTTCGATGTGGTGCGACGGCCGCGACGTGACTCCAGGCGCGCGCGCTGGAGAGCAGCTGGCCCGCTCGCTCCCGCAACTGTGCCAGCGAGACGACGTGCGTTCGCCACTGCCACGAGTCCTGGGCCACTGTCTTCTGCAGGCGGTCTGTCAGTGCTTCAGCCTGGGAGAGCAGTTCCCTGGTGGTGGGCGCGTCGTGCACCGCGGCTGCTTCCTTCGCGATGGACGAGACGAGGGCATCGAGGGCGTTGGCGTCGGTCATTTCGAACTCCCGGGGGCGAGGGCGTCAATGCCGCGCTGAAACCACTCGTCCGCGTTCTTGCTCACCGGCGCACGGTACTGATTCCCCCGTGGCGGGGCTCGCGTCTGAGCCGCACTCAGCGCCCCCAGCCGATGGTGGCCGCCGTCACCGCGCCGATGCGCACCTCGTCGAGCGAGGTGGGCACGTGGCCTCGGTCAGGCGCGTCAGCCACTTCGCCCGCCATCACCTCCGCGAAGCGTTGGGGGTAGCGAGGCTCGAGCAGCGGCTCGGGCAACCCTTCGGGGTCCATCGCGCGGCCGGTGGGCTGGTACGCATCGCGCGCCCCGAGGCAATGCAGCGTCTCGTGCGCGAGCGCCTCGAGCTCGAGCGTCAGCTCGGTGTCTTGAAACGAGGCGACCACCAGACCCACGTCGCCGCCGCCCTCCGCCACCCCTTCGACGAGGCCCTCGCCACGCCCGGCGTCATCACCCAACGCGACCACCAGGCGCACGTCACCCAGGGGCGAAGCGAGCCGCTCGAGCTCGCGGTGCAGGGTGAAGGAGGACTTCGCGTCGTCCCACCATTCGCCGGTCGACACCGGCTGCCGCGGTGCCGCCGCCAGCCGCTGAGGTCGGACCAGGGCGAAATGAAGGGGGGTCTTCAGTGGAGCCCCGAGCCGCGCCGCCTCAGCTGCGAACCAGGCGTCGAGCGACTCGAGGCCCTCGGCCCAGGCCTCGATGACGTTCTCCTGCACCGGGTTCGGGCTGATCAGCTGCACCGAGACCTGCACCGTGCGCACCCACGAGTTGCGGCGCGAGCGCCGTTGCGCCTGCCGCGCGCCGACAGCCACGACCGCGAGCAACACCAGGACCAACGCGGTCACCCGGTACTTCATCGACCAGTCCGGCTGGGGCCACGCACGCCCCCAGCTTAGGTGAGGAACCCACCGCGCGGGGCCACGCTGCTTCGCCTTCGCGCCAAGAAGATCGCCACGGCGGAGGGGCTCAGCGGGGCCGTTTCAGCGCTGCAGGCCGCTGATGCCCTCGGGTCTGCAGCGAGCGTGGTCTGCGCTCTTCTGGAGCGAGCCAACCGACCCGCCGAGTGGTGACGATCGGTTTGCGCACGCACTCCCGCTCGGGTGTCATGGTCACACGATGCTGCGCACCCTGTTTGTCGTGGCGATTCTCGGTTTGGGTCTGACCTCGTGTGGTCCGGCGCCCAGCGCCTGCGCCTCGACGTGTTCGGGCTGCTGCGATGCAAACGAAGTCTGTCAGGCCGGCACGACTGACCTCGCGTGTGGTCAGGCCGGCCGGAGCTGTGAACAGTGCTTCCAGAGCGGGCGGGTCTGCGCGCTCGGCGGGTGCCTCG
>JBBRUE010000941.1:0-2890 GCA_038248085.1 Myxococcales bacterium
ATCTCTGACGAACAGGAATTCCAGCTTGGGCTCCAGGTCCACGAGCAGCTCAAGAAGGACAGCACCAGGTTCCTCGATAACGCGACGGTCGAGCTCTACGTCGAGTCGCTCGCCCGGAAGCTGATCTCCCAGGCGGACAAGGAGCGGAAGCTCGAGTGGAAGTGGTTCGTCATCGACGAGCCCACCACCATCAACGCCTTCGCGACGCCCGGCGGCCGCATCTACGTCTACACCGGGCTGCTGCTCGCGGCGGACAACGAGGCCGAAGTGATCGGCGTGGTGGGCCACGAGATCGGCCACGTGGTGGGCCGGCACTCCGCGCGGCAGCTCGTCGCGACCAACGGGCTCCAGGCGGTGGTCGACATGGCGTTGGGCAAGAACGGGGGCGAAGTGGCGAAGCTCGCCGCGGGCCTCGCCGGCAAGGGCGCCCAGCTCGCGTACGGCCGCGACATGGAGCTGGAGGCCGATCAGTACGGCGCGCGCTACGCCTCGGGCGCCGGCTACGACCCCCGCGGCCTCGCCACCTTCTTCGAGAAGCTCAAGGCGAAGTACGGCGACACCGGCCCGGTGATGACGCTGCTCTCCACGCACCCCGCCAACAGCGATCGCATCAACCAGGTGACCGCGTTGATCGCCGCCGAGAACCTCACCGGGACCGAGCTGGGGGTGCCTTCCCTCAAGGGCGTCCAGGCGGCGCTCGGGAAGAAGTGACTTGGCTCGAAGCCCGGCCTAAAAGCGCGGACCCTTTCTTGAGGAGCTCATGAAGAGATATTTCGGGATCATCGTGGCCGTCCTCGGCGTGTCCGCGGGCATTGTCTTTGCGATGCGCAAGTGGGACGAGAAGACCGCCATCTCGGCGCGGGAACTCGACGCCGCGCGCATTCGGGCGGAGTACCTCGAGCGCGCTGCCTGGCTGCGGAACGTGCCGGAGCAGAAGGCCTACATCGACGAGAATCAGAACTTCATGGGCTGGTACTTCAAGGAGGTCACCGCGCACCTGAACAAGCACGGCGGCAGCCGCGAGTTCGATGACTACCTGAAGGAACTCGACGCCCGCGCAGCGAAGAACACCAAGGACGACGACGGCGGCGGCAAGACGGAAGAGAAGAAGGCCGTCTACGCCTACACCAAGAAGGTGTTCGATTCCCTCAGGAAGCAGGGCGACTACACCCCGTGGTGGAGCGCGACCGACAAGGGCATCCGCTTCGACATCGTCTCGGCTGACACCATTCGCATGGGGCCCGACGAGAAGATCCACATGCCGGTGGTGGTGTGGGGCCTCCCCCGCGACTCGCGCACCGACGACAAGAACGTCACCCACGTCAAGGTCAACGCGAGCTTCCGCTTCAACTGGAAGCTCTTCGACGAGAAGCAGAAGCTGATCGCCGAGATCCCCGGCGAAGGCGGCCCGGACCAACGCGTCGACTGGCCCGATCGCTTCGTGAAGTTCTTCCCGCCGATGGTGGTGCTCGGTCAGTACGACATCGACAAGCTCCCGGCAGAGACCAAGACCGCGGAGATCGTCTGGAGCATCTCGGCCCGCTCCCCGACCGGTGGCGACATCAACGTGAACTTCGAGTGGAAGGGTGAAGTGCCCGCCGCCTGGAAGCTCGCCGCCGGTGAAGGCTGGAAGGGCGCGCAGGACTCGATTCGCCCTGAAGAAGAGATCGACCCGAACGCCGGCAAGAAGAAGAAGTAACCGCCGGTCAGTCGTGAAAACCGACCACCTGCCACGCCGCGCCAGCCTGGCGCAGCAGCAGGATGGTCGGGTGTCCGGAGAGGTTGCCGATCGCGAGGTACGTGTTCGGCGATCGCCAGTTCCACGCGCCCAGGCGCTGCGGCGGCTTGCCGAACTTCTTCTCCATGTCGGCCGGCAGCAACACCTCCACTGAGTAGAGCTTGAGCAGGTCGGCGCGCCGCGAGCGCAGGCTCTTGCCCCACTGCGTGCGGAGATCTTCCGGGCGATCGAGGCGCCTGGCCTCCATGAAGAACGGGTAGCCCGCCCGCTGCACCAGTCGGTTGGTGTCACCGGCGATCAGGTCGGTGAAGAACCCGCGCGCGACCACCGCGGCCTGCTGGGCCGGCTCGAGCTCGAGGTACTTGTCGAGGTCGATGTCGTTGCCCGGGAGCACCGGGTTGGAGTCCACCTGGCCGTACTGCTTCTGCAACGCCTCGACGGCCGCCAGCCGATCTTCGGGCTTCATGGACGGCAGCTTCTGGAGCACCCGCATCACGTCGTCGGCGCCCTTCGGCCTCGGCGGGCCAGTCGGGGGGGGCGGTGCTGCCGGGTCGGCGGCGGTGATCGGGGCCGCCGCGGGCGGGGCGGTCTCGGGTTCCTGGGAGAGCGCGAGGCAGAGGGCGTAGGCAGCGACGTTGATCACGCCGAGGCTTCTACTCCGTCGTCAGGTCTTTCGGCAGCGTCCGCGCGCTGAGCGTCAGGTGCGCCAGGGCCACGCCCCCTCCAACGACGAAGCACGAGAGCCAGAGGGCGCGGTGGCCGATCACCGGGATGAGTGAGGCACTGAGCAGCGGCGAGGTCATGGCCGCGAGGCTCCAGGTGATGGTGAAGGCGCCCTGGTATCGGCCGCGAAGGTGCGGCGGCGAAACTACCGCGACGATGCTCGCGTTGACTGGCGCGAACAGGATCTCCCCGATCGTCCAGATGGCGACGGTGATCACGTAGGTCGGCAGCGTCGTCGCGAAGGTCGTCAGGCCGAAGCCGAGCCCGGTGAGGGCTGCCGCCGCGGCCAGGACGCGCGCCGGCGAAAGGCCGGTGGCCCACCGCGTCGCCAGCGGCTGAACCAGAACGATCAAGATCCCGTTGGTGGCGAGGCTCCAACCAAACGCCTCGGTGGTCAGCCCCTTGGCGTGCATGTCGTCGGGCAGCGCC
>JBBRUE010000942.1:0-2886 GCA_038248085.1 Myxococcales bacterium
AGAGGGCCTCTTGATCGACCCCTCTCCCAGAGGGAAACCGGGCGCCAGGTGCGCGGCGACTTCGCGGCTGAGCGCGCGCACGATCTCGCGAGGACGGGTGTCGCCCTGCACCGCGAGCTGCTCCGTCAGCGAGAAGACCCCCAGCGAGGTGGAGCCCTCGAGCTGCCGGCGCAGCGCTGCCTCGAAGCGCACCCGCGCGCGGAGATCGGCGTGCACCGTGTCGAGCCCGAAGCGCACGGCCGGGGTGAGCGGGCGATCGGCCAGCACCGGACCGTCCCCCTCGGCGCGCACCAACGAGGCGACGCTGCGGTTGACGAACGCCGCCAGGGGAGGCCGGCCCAGGTCTTTCGTGAGCCGCGGCATCAGCTCGAGCGTCTCTTCGACCGAGAGCTCCTCGGCCAGCGAGACCACCAGCGCGCCCACCCGCGCGGGGTCGGACAGCATCTTCACCAGGCGCTGCACCTCGAGCGCCAGCAGCCCCGTCGCCCCGATGGTGCTCAGCGTCGCGGGGAGATCGAGCAGCGAGGCCCCGTGCCCGGTCGCCGGCGCGTCGACCACGATGCGATCGAACCCGAAGCCCGCCTCGGTCGGCGCGAGCTCCACCATCCACCACAGCTGGCCGACGAACAGCAGCTCGGCGATGCCCGGCGCTGCCTCCACCAGCCGCCGCAGGTGCGGGCCGTCGACGACCTTCGAATAGAAGCGCTCGAGCCCGAGGTGGTCGACGAAGTAGCCGCGCAGCGCTTCCTGCAGGCGGTAGTTGAAGACGCTCACCCCGGGGGCGATCTCGCGGGGCCGGGGAATCCACTTCCAGTCGCCGCTGCGCGCCTGCTCCATCGGCGGGAGCCCGAACCACGGCGCGAAGGCCTCGGACACCGTCCACTCCATGATCAGCACCCGCTCGCCGCGCGCGGCGAAGTGCATCGCCAGGGCCCCCGCCACCGAGCTGCGCCCCACCCCGCCCTTGCCCATCACGAAGACGATCTGGGGGAGCGCGGCGGCCATGGGTCAGCTCACGCGCAGCGGGAGGGGCGGGGGATCAGCGTGGTCCTCCAGCTCGGCCTTGATGCGCAGCCGCATCTGCTCGCGGAACGCGTTCACCGACTCGAAGAACGCCGACATCATCAGCACCCAGTGGAACATGCCGCGGTCGGTGAGCCGCCAGCCCCCGTCGTCCTCCACCACGTCGCCGATCACCTTGAACGCGGTGAGGGTCGGCCACAGCTCGCGTTCGAAGCGCGCGCCGTAGCGCTCGCGCACCCACGCCTTGTCGAGCTTCAGCCCGAACAGGCGCATGAGGAACGTCTGCTTCATCTGCTCGCTCGGGCTGAGCGGGCGCAGGCCGGTGATGCCGGTGAGCCCGCGGTCGATGCGCTCGATGTACGAGTGGATGGAGAAGGTGGTCGCGTACATCGTGCCGTCGACGTAGCTGAAGGCGCCCGAGCCGAGACCGACGTAGTCCTCCGCTTCCACGATGTATTCGTCGAGGGCGCCCGCACCGCGCGAGAAGCACCACCCCGACTGCGGCGCGAAGGCCGGCCGGAGCTTCGCCAGAATGGTGTCGTAGTTCGCCCGCACCCGACCCGGCGCCGGCAGCCCCATCGTCTGGGTCATCTTCAGCGTGGTGCTCTTCGACGTCATCAGCGGGTAGAGCGACACCTGGTTGGCCTTGAGGCCGAGCACGATGTCGAGGTCGCGCTCGAGCGACGCCTGGTCCTGGTGCGGCAGGTTGTAGATCATGTCCACGTTGAAGGTGGCGAAGTGGGGCGCCGCGGCCTCGAGGTGCGCGATGATCTCCTGGCTCGAGCCGTACTTCTCGTAGCGCTCCATCTCGCGCAGCAGCCGGTCGTCGAAGCTCTGCACGCCCACCGAGAGCCGGTTGACGCCCACGGCCTTGAGCTGCTCGATGACCGTGGGCACGAGGTCCTTCGGGTTCGTCTCGACGGAGAGGTCCTTCACGTGGAACAGCTCGCCGACCAGCGCGAGCGTCTCCACCAGCTCCTCCGGCGCCACGGTGGGGGTGCCCCCGCCCACGTACACCCCGGAGAAGTCGAAGCCGGCGGCGTGGTAGCGGCGCAGCTCGGTGCGCAGCGCCCCGAAGTACCGGCGGGCGGTCTCGCGGCGGTACTGCACCCGGTGAAAGGAACAGAACGGGCAGAGCACCTCGCAGAAGGGGACGTGCAGGTAGAGCGACGGCGGGCGCTTCGGCGGCGACGGCATCGTCGCCTCGTCGTCGCGCAGCTTCATCGCGTGGCGCGTCTGCCAGCGGAACGCGCCGAGCAGCGTGCGGTCGATGAGAGAGCCGTGCATGCCGTCACCGTAACGCCGGAACGGCCTGACGCTCAGCGAAGCTCAGCTCAGCGCGGCGAGCTTCGGCTCCAACGACTTCTCGAGGTCAGTGATGGCCTTACTGAAGCCGTCGATGCCTTCCTTGAGCTTGTCGTTGGCCATCCGATCCTCGGCGTGGGCGCGGTCGAAGCCGGCCTGGTCGAGGTGCACCAGCTCGGCGCCGAGGGTCTTCGCCGCTGCGGGGTCGAGCTTGCGGGGGATCGCCTCGTTCGAGGCCTCGAGCTCGGCGAGCAGCTTGGGCGCGATGGTGAGGAGGTCGCAGCCGGCCAGGCCGGTGATCTCCCCCACGTTGCGGAAGCTCGCTCCCATCACCTCGGTCTGGTACCCGTGGCGCTTGTAGTAGTTGAAGATCGTCGTCACCGAGACGACGCCCGGGTCTTCCGCCGCGGGGTACGACGCGCGGCCGGTACTCTTGAGGTACCAGTCGAGAATGCGCCCGACGAAGGGGCTGATCAGCGTGACCTTCGCCTCGGCGCAGGCCACCGCCTGGTGGAAGCCGAAGAGCAGGGTCAGGTTGCAGTGGATGCCCTCGCGCTC
>JBBRUE010000943.1:0-2878 GCA_038248085.1 Myxococcales bacterium
CAGCTCGGGCTGGTCGGCCAACTCGAAGGACTTCCTCCACGGCATCCACGCTGGCCGGATCCGCACGGTGGCGTTCAACTGGCACGCGATCTCTGACGAAGTGAACTTCAGCGAGGTCGAGTTCCCCAGCAACATCAACAACTGCCAGGCGTGCCACGCCCCGGGGACCTACGACTTCACGCTGGCCTCCACCAACACGGCGTACCCGAACATGCTCGCGAGCACCGTCGCGACGGGCGTTCTCAACTCCAACCCGACGACCAACCCCGCGGCCTGGTTCGCCATCGCTCCGGCGGACTACGTCACCTCCGATCTCATCAAGGACTACGGCTACGGCTACTCGACGTCGAACGTGAGCGCGACGCTCCCGAACGGCTTCCTGACCGCGGGCACCCAGGGGGCGACGGCCTGCACCCCTGCAGCGCCTTGTGTCTGCACCACCGCGGCACCGTGCAGCGTCGTCATCTCGGCGCCGTACATGGTGAACAACGTGGCCGTCTCCTTCAGCCAGAAGATCGGCTCGGTCACCACGGCCTGCAACACGACGCCTTGCACCTGCACCACGGCCCAGCCCTGCACCGGCGTGGTCGCGGCCTGCACCACGGCGGCTCCCTGCGAGGCGCAGCCCACCACCCTGATCAAGACGCCCATCACGGCGGCTTGCTCTGCCTGCCACGACGCGAAGCCGACCATCGCGCACATGGAGGCGATGGGCGGTGCGTTCTACAAGCCGCGCAGCACGCTGGCTGGTACCTACGAGCAGTGCCTCATCTGCCACGGCCCGGGCGCGATCACGCCGATCACCCAGATGCACAAGCAGTAAGGCAAACCTTCGCCGGGGCCGAGGTGGCCCCGGCGTGAAATTCTTCAAGGGCGGGCCCCGTATGGGTCCGCCCTGTTTTTTTGTGAGGGAGAACCCATGTTCCGACGCGTCTCGAAGATCGCTCCAGTGTTGGTGTTGGCCGGGTTGGTTGCCTGCGAGGGCAAGAAGGCCGCGCCCGTTGCCCCGCCCATCGCTGCCCCCGTGGCCGCGCCGGCCGTGCTCGGTCCCGAGGTGCGCGCGCAGGTCAACGCCGTGTCCATCACCGGCCTCGAGGTCGCGTCTCGCCTCGCCGGCGTGGGAGATCGCGCGACCGCGGGCCAGCAACAGGCCGCACTCGACGAGTTGGTGCTGGAAGAGCTCCAGGCCCAGCGGGCCCTCGAGCTCGGCTACGTGGCCGACGCGGGCGACGGCGGGGTGCTTGAGGCGAAGGCGCTCGTCGCGCGCCGCCACGACCTCGCCAAGCAGTTTCGCATGAGTGAGTTGCTCGGGAAGGCCACCGTCACCCCGGAAGAGATCCGGGCGTGGTTCGACGCCAACACCGCGCGTGTGCAGTCGGAGTTCCAGCTGCAGTTCCTCAAGGTGCAGGGCCGGGCGCGAGGCGAGGCGATGCTCGCGGCCCTCGCTTCGGGTCAGTCGTTCGACGACGTCGCCCTGGCCCAGTACCCGAAGGCGGCCGATCCGAAGCCCTGGGAGGTCAAGGCGTGGACCTGGTCGCGGATTCCGCCCCCCTGGTGGCCGGAGCTCGACAAGCTCACGCCCGGCAAGAACAGCGGCCTCATCCTCGAAGACGGCGACATCTTCTGGATCATCAAGCTCGTGGGGCGGAACCAGAAGACCCCCGCGGCGACCTTCGAAGGCGAGGCGCCGGCGATCCAGGCCTCGTTGATGGCCGCGAAGTTCGAGGCGCGGCGCGACGCGGCGTTCAAGGAGCTCCGCGGACAGGCGAAGATCGAATACCCGGTGCAGAAGCCGGCCACGCCGTGAATCGCACGACCGCCCTCGTGGGCGCGCTCTCGCTGCTGCTGCTCGGCGGGGCGTGGTTCGCCTCGAGGGTGCTCACCGCCGACGTGGTGGCGCCGCCGGCTCCGGTCCAGGCGCTCCCCGGGCGGCTGGCGGGGCCGTCGATGGAGCCCGGGGTGCCGATGCCCCGGTTGGCGCAGCCCCTCGTTCCCCCGGCGGTCGTGATCTCGCCGCCGGCGGAACCCTTCCGTGCTCCACCGCCCCCACCACCGCCCTCGTCCCCGCAGGAAGAGCTCACCGGGGCGCAGGTGGAAGTGAACGCCATCGCCGACAAGGCCGCCGCGCAGCTCAAGGATCTCAACGGCGGGACAGCGACCTGGCTCCGCGCGGAGAAGGCCTTCGAGCGGTGCCTGGTGCTCGCACCGGACGACGCGCGTTGCCGGGCGGGTGTCCAGGAGGCCCGGAATCGGCTCGGCCCGAGACCCGTCAAGGGCCCGCGCACCCCCACCCCGGTGCGCCCCGACCTGGAGGAGTGAGCGTCTTCTACAGCCCGCCGGTGTCGTAGGCGTTGGGCACGTCGACGCGGAAGGCGAAGTCGACCTTCTTCTTCTCGCCCGCGCGCAGCGACACCTTCCACTTCGCGATCCCGTCCTTCGGGTCGAGCTGGTACCCGCCGGTCGTCTCCCCGACGGCCACCACGATGTCGTTCATCTCCGACACCGGCACGTGCTCCGCGAGCGTCACGTCGATCGGCGCCTTGCCGTAGTTCGCCAGCTCGAACGTGTAGACGTAGGTGAAGCGCTTGTTGCCGTTGAAGAGCCCGGTGTCGCGCTTGAGCTCGTCGACGATGGTGCGCTTCACCCGCACGGCCTCCTCGACGCCGAAGGTGAGGGTGAACGCGCCCCCCTGCGGCACGCGCTCGAGCTCATAGCGGCCCACCAACCCGGTCGACCGGAACGCGTCGACCCGCCCGGCGAGGAGCGGCCACGCAGCCTGGTTGGTCAACTCCGCCACGCGGAACGCGACGGGCACCAGCTTGGGCATCGCCCGCAGCTCGAACGACGCCTTCATCTTCGTCTTGCCCACGAAGAGCCG
>JBBRUE010000944.1:0-2865 GCA_038248085.1 Myxococcales bacterium
GACGAGTGGGTGATCACCCTCGACACCGTGCCGATGGCCGACATGCCGGCGTTGCAGGTGGGTGAAGCCGGCGAGGGTGTGGGCCAGGTCAACGATCTGCGCTGGCACGGCAAGGCCGGCGTCGCGCGCGCTACCCGCCGCACCTGGAAGCAGAAGCCCGGCCGCGCCTGATTCGACGCCGACCGCTCAGCGGAACTTGAGGAAGCCGCCCAGCACGTCGCGGATGAGCGTGTTGAGTGTCATGCCGTGCCGCCGGGCGATCGCCGTCAGCGCGTCGATGTCGCCCCCGCCGAGTTGCAGGGTGAGCGTGCGCTCGGGACCCGCGCTCTTCTTCGGGGCCGACGACTCGTCGTCTCCCAGGTCGGAGATCGACTCGACCACCGAGACGATGTCCTCTTCCTGTTCGACGATCTCGTCCGGCCCCACCAGGTTGTTCTGGCGGAACTGGTTGAGCCGGTCCTTCTCCTCCTCGAGCTCATCGTTGAAGAGCTGCTTGAGGAAGTTCGAGAGGTGGATGTTCGAGGGCGTGAACTCGTACTGACTGAGGAACTGGTCCAGGTCGTACTGCATCTCCCACGCGGTCTGGTACCGGCGCTCGCGGTCCTTCTCGAGGGCCTTCATCAGGATCGCCTCGACCCCCTCGGGGATGTCGGCCTTGAAGTACGACGGGGCGTAGATCTTCCCCTCGGTGATCGACTTGAGGATCGCGACCTCGGAGTCACCGGTGAAGAGCTTGAAGCCGGTCAGCCACTCGTAGAGCACCACGCCCATCGAGAAGATGTCGCTGCGCATGTCGAGCGGCTTGCCCATGCACTGCTCGGGCGACATGTACGAGAGCTTGCCCTTGATCTCCCCGGCCCGCGTCTGCTCGATCTGGTTCGCGGCCTTGGCGATGCCGAAGTCGAGCACCTTCACCGTGCCATCGAACGACACGAAGATGTTCTCGGGCGTCACGTCGCGGTGAACGATGTTCAGCGCGTTGCCGTAGAGGTCGGTGCGGGCGTGCGCGTAGTACAGGCCCTCGCAGACCGACGAGGCGATCTTCAACGCGTAGACCATGGGGAACGGGATCCCCAGCGCGTCGGCCTTCGGGATGATGCGACGCATGTCGCGCCCGAAGATGTATTCCATGGCGATGAAGTACGACTCGCCGATCTTCCCGAGATCGTAGATCTGCACGATGTTCGGGTGGTTCAGCTGCGCCGCCAGCTTCGCTTCGTTGAGGAACATCTTCACGAAGTTCGACTGCTTCGACAGGTGCGGTCGAATGCGCTTGATGACGATGGTCTTCTCGAAGCCCTCGAGCCCCGCCTGGCGGGCCAGGAAGATCTCGGCCATCCCTCCGACCGCGATGCGGTCGATCAGGGTGTATTTGCCGAAACGGATGGGCTTTTTCGCTTCTGAGGGGGCCATCGGAGCGGCCGGACCTTAAGCGGTTTCGGCCCTCACATGTATTCTTCGATGGGCGGGCAGCTGCAGACGAGCTTCCGATCGCCGAGCACGTCGTTGACCTTGCCGATCGACGGCCAGAACTTGTGCTTCTTGACCCAGTGGAGCGGGTACGCAGCGCGCTGGCGGGTGTACGGGTGCTTCCACTCGTCGGCGGTGACCGCGTCGGCGGTGTGCGGGGCGTTCTTGATGGGGTTGTCGTCCTTCGGCAGGACGCCCTTCTCGATGTCGTAGATCTCGGTGCGGATGGAGATCATCGCCTCGCAGAAGCGGTCGAGCTCGGCGCGCGACTCCGACTCGGTGGGCTCGATCATCATGGTGTTCGCCACCGGGAACGAGACCGTCGGGGCGTGGAAGCCGTAGTCCATCAGGCGCTTGGCGATGTCGCCGGCCTCGATGCCGCTGGTGGGCTTGAGCTGGCGCACGTCGACGATGCACTCGTGGGCCACGCGCTTCTGGGAGCCGCGGTAGAGCACCGGGAAGCTCTTCTCGAGGCGCTCGGCCACGTAGTTCGCGTTGAGGATCGCGCAGCGGGTGGCGTGGGCGAGCCCGTCGGGGCCGAGCAGGCGGATGTAGACCCACGAGATGAGCAGCACGCTGGCGCTGCCCCAGGGCGCCGCGGAGACCGGGCCGGTGCCGTGATCGCCGCCCACCTTCTGGGCCGGGTGCGTGGCGAGGAACGGGACCAGGTGCCTGGCGACGCAGATGGGGCCCATGCCGGGTCCGCCACCGCCGTGGGGGATGGCGAAGGTCTTGTGCAGGTTGAGGTGGCAGACGTCGGGACCGAAGTCGCCGGGGCGGCAGAGGCCGACCTGGGCGTTCATGTTGGCGCCGTCCATGTAGACCTGACCGCCCGCCGCGTGCACGAGGTCGCAGATCTCGGTGACCGACTCCTCGAACACGCCGTGCGTCGAGGGGTAGGTGATCATCAGCGCGGCGATCTGGTCCTTGTTGGCGGCGATCTTCGCCTTCAGATCGCTCACGTCGATGTTGCCGTGGTCGTCGGTCCTGGTGACCACGACCTGGTAGCCAGCCATCACCGCGGAGGCGGGGTTGGTGCCGTGCGCCGACGCGGGGATGAGGCACACCTTGCGATGGCCCTGCCCTTTCGACTCCTGGAACGCGCGGATGACGAGCAGGCCGGCGTACTCACCCTGGCTGCCGGCGTTGGGCATCAGCGAGCAGCCCGCAAAGCCGGTGATCTCGGAGAGGTAGGCCTCGAGCTGCGAGAAAATCGTCGCGTAGCCCTTCCACTGCGACGCCGGAGCGAACGGGTGGAGCGCGTTGAACTGGGGCCAGGTGACCGGCTCCATCTCGGCGGTGGCGTTGAGCTTCATGGTGCAGCTGCCCAGCGGGATCATCGAGTGGGTCAGCGAGAGATCCTTCGCCTCCAACGAGCGCACGTAGCGGAGCATC
>JBBRUE010000945.1:0-2858 GCA_038248085.1 Myxococcales bacterium
ACCAACGTGGACACCGCCGCGAAGGCCTTCTTCGACGAGGTGCGCGAAGGCACCTTCCCCGACGAAGAGCACTCGTTCCGCAGCACCACCATGCGGCTGGTCGCCTCGAACCCCGACGTGCAGTCCACGGAGCCGGAAGAGAAGAGCTCGGTGTACGGCGTCCCGGTCTGACGTCATGGCCACCCCGACGGTCTGGAAGACGCCTGGCGAGGTCCGGGCGTGGGTCCGTACGATTCAGCAGCGCGGGCAGCGCCTCGCCTTCGTACCCACCATGGGCTTTCTGCACGACGGTCACCTCTCGCTGATGCGGGAAGGCGGGCGCCGCGCCGACGTGGTGGCCGCGAGCATCTTCGTCAACCCCACCCAGTTCGGGCCGAAAGAAGATCTCTCGCGCTACCCGAAGGACCACGCGGGGGATCTCGCGCGTTGCGGCAGTGCCGGGGTCGTCGGCGTGTACATGCCCGAACCGTCGACGGTGTACCCGGCGGGCTACCAGACCTCCGTCGACGTCGAGCAGGTCAGCCAGGGCCTCGACGGCGAGAAGCGGCCGGGGCACTTCCGCGGGGTGGCGACGGTGGTCACCAAGCTGCTGGCGCTCTTCCGGCCCGACGTCGCCCTCTTCGGCGAGAAGGACTACCAGCAGCTGCAGGTGATCTCCCAGCTCAACGCCGACCTCGACCTCGGCGTGGAGATCGTCGGCATGCCCACCGTTCGCGAGGCAGACGGGCTCGCGATGAGTTCCCGGAACAGCTACCTCTCGGCCGACGAGCGTCGGCGCGCGCTGGGGCTCTCGAAGGGGCTCTTCGCGGCGCAGCGGCTCGCCAGCGCGGGGGAGTCCGACGTGGCGAAGCTCCTGGCCGTCATCAGGGCCGAGCTCGCCGCGGTCCAGGCGCGCGAAGACTACGTCGAGATCTGCGACGCCCGGCGGCTCACCGTGCTCTCGACGCTCGAGCCGAAGGTGCCCGCGCGGGCGCTGGTGGCGGCCTTCGTCGGCGCCACCCGGCTCATCGACAACGTCGCGCTGCAGCTGGGCTGACCGCACGCGGAACGTCTGCATCCTCGACATTCGGCGGCCATTGTCGGAGAGAGTCCGTCGCCCATGGCCGAGAAGCTCAACCCGGACGAAATCCTCATTTGCGAGAACCGCCGGGCGCGCTTCGACTTCCAGTTCGACGACACGCTCGAGGCCGGCCTCATGCTGATGGGCAGCGAGGTGAAGGCGCTGCGGGCCGGCGAGGCCAGCCTCTCCGATTCCTATGCCCTGCCCGAGAAGGGCGAGCTGTTCCTCCACAACGCCCACATCGGCGCCTACAAGCCCGCGTCGGCCTTCGGGCACCTCCCGATCCGCAAGCGCAAGCTCCTCGTGCACCGGGTGGAGATCGATCGCTGGACGGCGAAGGTGGCCGAGCGGGGTTATTCGATCATCCCGTTGATCATGTACTTCAAGAACGGGAAGGCGAAGGTGAAGTTGGGGCTGGGGAAGGGCAAGTCGGGGCTCGATCGGCGCGACAACATCAAGGACAGGGAAGCGAAGCGCGAGATGGACCGCGCCATGCGCAGACGGTGACGCCGTGACGGATCGCAAAGAGTCGGAGAAGAAGGACCAGGTGCTGGAGTGCCTCGAGAAGGGGATGACCCAGATCCACCTCGACGCGCGGCGGCCGGGCGTGCTCGTGCCCGAGAAGTTCAAGGGCGATCACCACCTCGTGCTCAACATCTCGTACCGCTTCGACCCGCCGGATCTCGCGGTGAGCGATTGGGGCATCCGCCAGACGCTCTCGTTCGGCGGCTCGCGCTTCACCATCGCGGTGCCGTGGTCCGCGCTCTACGCGGTGGCGTCGCTCACCACGCGTGAGTTCTCGATGTTCGCCGACGACATGCCCGCCGAGCTCGCCGATTCCGCGACCGAGAAGGCCCAGCTCCCGCCGGCGCCCGACACGGGTGAGAAGCGGCCGCGCGCGGTGCTCCGCGAAGTGGTGATCGATCGCTCCACCGAGGCCGATGCCGCCGGTGGGGAACCCGAGAAGGAAGTGCAGCCCTCGGCTCCGAAGCGCGGTCACCTGCGCGTCGTCAAGTAAGGCTCAGGCCGGGCGGCGCTTCTGCTGCCAGGCCGCGAGGCCCGCGGCTGCGCGCTTGTTGACGGCGCCCTTCAGCAGCGGCGTCCACCCCAGCAGCGTGCCCGCCGGACCCAGGGCCTGCCGGCTCCAGCGCCAGAAGTCGAAGCTGTCGACGTGCCGGGTGATGCGGCCGTTCTCGAAGGTGAAGCGCGCCTCGATGACGTTGTGTACCGGGCGCTTTCCGCCGAAGCGGTACCACGCCTCCCAGTGCGCGGAGCCGGTGCGATCGTCGGCCTGCACGTCGCGAAACTCGAGGCGGAACTCCTTCGCCTGCTCGCAGAGCATGGTCCACATGTCGCCCACCGACGCGCCGCGGAGGTCGGGGAACGCGGGGTCGCTGAAGTGTGCGTCGGCGGCGTAGGCCGCGCGCATCGGGCCGGGGTCCTGGCGGGCGAAGGCCGCGTAGAAATCGGTGATCAGCTGGGCGTTGGGGTGCACGTTCACTTCCTGACGACGAGCACGGGGCAGGGCGCGTGGTGCACGACGCGGTCGCTGACCGAGCCGATGAGGAAGCGCTGCGCGGCGTTGTGGCCCCGCGCGCCCACCACGAGGAGGTCGGCGTTGAGCTGCTTGGCGAGCTCACACATCACCTCGGCCGGGGTACCCAGCTCGACGCGGGTGGTGACGGTGAGGCCCGGGCGCTCCTTGGCGACCTGCTCGACGATCGCCTCGGCCTTCTTCACGTCGGCCTCCGAACGCGCGGACGAGGTGGTCACGTAGCCCGAGAGCGGCCCGACGGGG
>JBBRUE010000946.1:0-2856 GCA_038248085.1 Myxococcales bacterium
CCTTCTCGAGCAGCTCGGCGTACGCCGCCCGGGAGGCCAGCGCGTCGAGCTCTGCCTGGGTCGCCGGTTCCTTCGCGACCGCGAGGCCGCACACCAGCACCACCAGCGGCAGAGCGCGGCGCATCAGTTCAGCGCCTTCTCGATGGTGGCCTTGGCGTTGTCGCTGAGGTTCGCCTGGTCCTTCTCGATGTGAAAGACGAAGACGCCCTTCTCGAAGCTCATGTTGCGCAGCGTGTACTCGTTGGACCCGTCCTTCTTGTCCTTGGGCTTCACGCCCGCGAAGAGGCACGAGATGCCGGTGAGCTTCTTGCTCAGCGCCTTTTTGTACGCCGGGCGGGCCTCGCACATCGAGGTGATGGCCTCGATGGCCCCCGGGCACCAGCTGTAGTGGGCCGTGCCCGACCAGTCGGCCTCCTTGAAGTTCTCGTAGTCGGTCTTCACGGTGGTGATCTTCGTGCCGCACTTCTCGTTGAGCGCCTTGAGCGGGTCGGCCAGCGCCTCGTCGCTCGCGACCTTCGCTTCCTCCTGCGCGGGCTTGAGGTCAGGCTCGGCGGCGAAGGCGAGGGAAGAGACGGACAACAGCGCTGCGATGAACGCGTTCTTCATGAGAGACGGCTCCTGGTTGGTGCGGGTGGAGGAAAAACGCGCGAAGCCTGCCTGTCCGTTCCGTCCGACACCACGGTTGTTTTTCACCCACGATCGCCCGCCGACTCACCTTCTTTGTGTGCGCCGTGATTGCTAGCTTGCGCGGCACGCCATGGGGGAATTCGAGTTCGTCGTCAGCGAAGGGCCCGAGAAGGGCAAGGTCCACGCCTTCCCGGGCACGCACTTCTACGTCGGCGCGGGGGACGACTGTCACCTGCGTTTCGCCCCCGCGCTGGTCCAGGCCCGACACGCCGAGGTGCGCTTCGACCCGAACTCAGGGGTGCCGTGGATCAGGGATCTCACCGGCCAGGGGCTCCTGTGGCTCAACGGCGAGGCGACCGAGAAGGCCGCGCTCGCGCCGGGCAGCTTCCTGCGCCTGGGCCGCCTCGATCTCGTGGTGCGCCATCGCACGGCGCGTGCCGGCCCCAGCGGCACGATGGCCACCCCGACGCCCCTGCGCTCCCAGCCGTCAGCCCGGGCGGCGAGCTCGTCGCGCAACCCCGCGCCCGCCAGCTCCGCCCGCAACGAGTTCGACGCGACGGCCCGGCGCCCGACCCCGTTCATGAAGTCGCAGCCCGCGTCGGAGCCCGACTTCGATGACGGCCTGCGGCCTCCCGACGAGTCGACGACGGTCTCCTCGATCCTCGTGGCGGGCACGGTCATCGACGGCCGCTACGAGGTGGTCGGCAAGCTGGCCGCTGGCGGCATGGGCGAGGTGTACCGGGTACAGCACGTCGAGCTCGGCAAGCCGATGGCGGTGAAGGTGATGCTGCCCGAGCTGTCGAATGACCCGGAGTTCGTCGGCCGCTTCAAGCGCGAGGCGATCGCCGCCAGCCGCATCGGCCAGCAGAACATCGTCGACATCTCCGACTTCGGGCGCACGCCCAACGGCCGCTTTTATTTCGTCATGGAGTACCTCGACGGCATGACGCTCTCGAGCCTGCTCCACCGCGAGGGGGCGCAGCCGGCGGAGCGGGTGCTGAACATCTCGGCGCAGGTCGCCCGGGCGCTCGCCGCGGCGCACGCCCAGAGCATCGTGCACCGCGACCTGAAGCCCGAGAACGTGATGCTGCTCCAGCGTCCGGGCCAGGCCGACTTCGTCAAGGTGCTCGACTTCGGCGTCGCCAAGGTCTCTGCCGGGCACGGGCAGGGCGGCCACACCGCGGTCGGCATGGTGGTCGGCACCCCGCAGTACATGTCGCCCGAGCAGGCCAAGGCGATCCCCGTCGACACCCGCAGCGACATCTACTCGCTGGGGCTGATCATCTACGAGCTGATCACCGGCCGGGCGACGTTCTCCGCCGAGACGCCCTCGATGCTGATGGTCAAGCACGTGGTCGAGGCGCCGCCTCCCTTCGAGCCCGGCCCGCGCCCCGGCGTGCCCACCGAGCTCGAGGAACTCGTCTTCCGCATGCTCGAGAAGGAGCCCGCGGCGCGGCCCCAGTCGATGGAGGAGGTCATCGCCGTCCTCGACTCGCTCTGGGCCCGGCTCCGCGCGAACGACCCTGCGCTCAAGCGGACGTCGGGTGGGTTTGCCAGGGCCGCCACGCCGGCGCGACAGTCGGGCGTCTCGGTAGTGCGGGCGTCGGGTCGCGTGCAGGGCGTCACCGCGTCGAGCACCACCGGCCTCGAGGAGCCGCTGCCGCCCCTGCCGCGCTCCAAGCTCCCGTTCGTGCTCGGCGGGGTGGTCGGGCTGCTGGCCATCGCCGTGGGCGTGGTCACGCTCCGCCCGGAGTCGAAGCCCGTGGTCGTCGAGAAGCCGCTGGTCGAGAAGCCGGTGGTCGTCGACAAGCCGGTCGACCCGAAGGTGGCGCCCGTTGAGAAGGTGAAGCTCACCTTCACCACGCCCGAGACCACCGAGGTCTTCGAAGGCGACTTCCTCATCGGCACCACGCCGCTGTCCATCTCGCGCGAGCCCAACACCATCGCCGAGCTCACCTTCAAGGCGAAGGGCTTCAAGGACGTCACCCGCAAGGTGCGCTTCGAGAACGAGCAGACCATCGCCATCGAGCTCGACAAGGACAAGAAGGGCGGGACCGTGCCGCTCGGGAAGAAGCCCACCAAGCCGGGCCTCGCAGACGATCCGTACACGCAGCAGGAAGATCTCAAAGACGCGCCGTACTGAACTCGCTCCGCCAGAAGACCACCATGATCCAAGCCCTCCTCGTTGCCGTGCTGCTGACTGCTGGCCCCAAAGCGCCCGCTCCTGCC
>JBBRUE010000947.1:0-2851 GCA_038248085.1 Myxococcales bacterium
GCGCCCCGGCTGCCCGCGAGCTTCGTGGTGAAGCAGCTGCCGCCCGTCGTGCAGCGCGCGGTCGACACGTTCAACGGGCTTCATGGCGGCGCGGCCGAAGTCGCGCTCAACGCCATCGATGGGCACCGCACCTACCAGGCGCAGCTGCCGCAGCGGGGGCAGGCCCAGGTGCTGCTGCTCGACGCGCGCGGGCAAGAACTCGCCCGGGGCGTGGCGCGGGGCGCGGCCGTTTCCTGGCGCTGGTAGCCGGGGACTTCCGTCAGCGGGGCGTCAGCCGCTCGGCCAACACCGCGCGCATGGCGTCGAGCCGCATCGGCTTGGTGAGGTACCCGTCGGCGCCCGCCGTCTTCGTCGCGGTGATCAACCGATCTTCCCCCATCGCGGAGAGCAGGATCACCGGCGTGCCCGCCAACGTCGCGTCGGCGCGGATGGCCTTACACACCTCGAGGCCGTCGAGCCCCGGCATGAGCACGTCGAGGAACACCAGGTTCGGGTGTTCTTTGCGCACCAGCTCGAGCGCGACGTCGCCGCGTTCGGCGCGAATGACGCGGTGCCCGGCCTTGGTCACCACCCGCGAGGTGAAGTCGAGGATCGACGGGTCGTCGTCGGCGACCAGCACCGTGCGCCCCTGCGCGGGACCCACCGTGCGCCGCCCCTGGAGCACCTCGACGGCGGCCTGGAGCCGCTTCTCGGTCGCCGCGTCGAGCTGCAGCAGCTTCAAGCCCGAGAGCACGAGCTCGGGGCGGCTCCACATCACCACCGCGCGCACGAGCGCCTCCGTGCCATCGGGGAGCTGGAGCACGAGGCCCAGCTGCGCGTCCTTCACCAGCGGCTGCGCCGTCTTGAGCGTCAGGCCATGCACCGAGAGGCTCTTGGTGGTGCAGCCGTTCATCACCGTCGGTTGCAGCACCCGGGCGGGGAGATCGCAGTCGACGCGGGGCTCGGCGCGACCAGCGACCCGCGCGTCGTCGTCGTGATCAGCGACCAGCCCGCGGCACTTCTCGAGCGACGCGGCGTCGAGCTTCACCAGCACGCCGGCCGCCTGGCCCAGGGCGAGCATCCGCACCTGCTGCACCACCGCAGTGACCAGCACCGGCGCGTCGAACTCCGGCGCGTCGACCTCGATGCTCACGCTCGCCCCCGGCATCAGCGCCTCGGTGGTGGGCACGAAGACGCGATCGCCACCCGAGACGACCACCTCCGACCACAGCCGGGCCCGCGCGAGGAAGTGGAGCTTGAGCATCAAGGGTCACACGTTGAAGCGGAAGTGCATGCAGTCGCCATCCTGCACCACGTATTCCTTGCCTTCGATGCGCAGCAGGCCCTTTTCCTTGACCGCCGCTTCACTGCCCAGCTCGAGGAGATCCTTGCAGGCCATGACCTCGGCCTTGATGAAGCCCTTCTCGAAGTCGGTGTGAATGACCCCGGCCGCCTGCGGCGCGGTGTAGCCCTTGTGAATCGTCCAGGCGCGGCACTCCTTCTCGCCCACCGTGAAGTAGGTCTGCAGGCCGAGCATCGAGAAGCCGGCGCGCACCACCTTGTTGAGGCCGGGCTCGTCGAGACCGGCGTCCTTCAGGAACGACGCCCGGTCTTCTTCGGGGAGCTGCTGGATCTCCGCCTCGAGCGCGGCCGCCAGCACCACCACCTCGGCCTTCTCCTTCGCCGCGATGGCCTTCACCTTCTGCACCAGCACGTCGCTGTCGGCCTTGCCCAGCTGCGCCTCGGACACGTTGGCGATGTAGAGCACCGGCTTGTTGGTGAGCAGAAACAGCTCGCGGATGATCTCCTGCTCGTTGTCCATCAGGTCGTGGCCGCGCACCGGGATGCCCTGGTCGAGCTTGGCCTTCACCTTGTTGAGCACCGCCAGCTCGAGCTTGGCGATCTCGCCTTCCTTGCCTGGGCCCTTGGCGTTGCGCTGCGTCTTCTCGAGGCGCTTCTCGACGGTCTCCAGATCCTTGAGGCAGAGCTCGGTGTCGACCACGTCCTTGTCGCGCTGCGGATCGACGCTGCCCTCGACGTGGGTGACGTTGTCGTCGATGAAGCAGCGCAACACGTAGAGCACCGCGTCGACCTGGCGGATGTTCGCGAGGAACTGGTTGCCCAGGCCTTCACCCTTCGACGCCCCGCGCACCAGGCCGGCGATGTCGACGAACTCGAGCGTGGTGTAGATGAGCTTGAGCGGCTTCACCGTGGCGGCGATCTGCGCGAGGCGCTCGTCGTACACCGGCACGATGCCGATGTTCGGCTCGATGGTGGCGAAGGGGTAGTTGGCAGCCAGCGCGCCGGCATTCGAGAGCGCGTTGAAGAGGGTGGACTTGCCGACGTTCGGCAGCCCGACGATTCCGATGGAGAGGCCCATAGCGGGTCGGGCCGTAGCACGGTCGCGGGGGGCGGCACACGTCCATCGGGCTGCCCGTCGGAGCATTGTGCGCCGGGCCCGAAACGGTGAATGGTGCGCCCATGCGACGCTCGCCGTGGACGTTCCTGCTGTTCGTGTTGGCGCTCGGGGCCTGCGGGCCGGGGGCGGAAGACCTGAACCCGGTGGCCTCCCGGCGTGACGGCATCGTCAACGGCCGCACCACCTTCGGCCACCCCGAGACCTTCGGGCTGGCGATGTACTTCGGCGACGTGCTCGAAGGCTGGTGCACCTCGACCCTCATCGGCCGCCGCACGCTGCTGACTGCTTCGCACTGCATCAAGAGCGAGGACAAGCGCAGCTCGGCCACCTTCGTCGAGGCCACCAACGCGACGCTCCAGGACGACGGTGCCACCATCCGCTCGACGGCGGTGTCGACCGAACCCACCTATGCCGCCGCGAGCGCCGCCCAGGAAGCCGCGGTCGACGTGGCGA
>JBBRUE010000948.1:0-2842 GCA_038248085.1 Myxococcales bacterium
GCGGCAGGTGTCGCCCCGGGTGGTGACCAGCTTGGCGGTGAGGTGGGTGCCCGACTCGAGCGCCCCCGCGAAGCGCTTCTTCGACTTGCGCGCGCCCGCCGCGAAGGCCGAGAGGCGCCCGTGCCCCCGGGTGAAGAGCGTAACGATGCGATCGGCCTCGCCGAAGTCGACGGTCGACAGCACCAACGCCTCGTCGAAGAACCGATCCACGCCTGGGAGTTACCGGTGCGTGTACCGAAGCGCCAGCTCGTACATCGCGTTGAGCGCCAGCGCGCCGACCGACAGCACCACCACCGCGATGGTGGTCCACATCGCCGAGGTCGCCCGCTCCTGCCGCACCACCTCGAGGGCCGCGGGGTCGAAGTGTTCGGCCTTGGGCGACTCGGGGATCTCGTGGAACCGGTTCACCGCGTCGTCGGGCGAGAGCCCCACCGCGGTGGCGTAGCTGCGAATGTAGTTGAGCACGAAGATCCGCGAGGGGAAGCGCTCGGCCTGGCCCGCCTCGAGCGCCGCCACCAGGGTCGGGGAGATCTTCGTCTGCCGCGCCACGTCGTCGAGCGCCAGCCCCCGCAGCTCGCGTTGCACCTGGAGATAGCGCCCGAAGCCCACGTAGTCGGGCTGGGAGGAGGCGCTCATTTCAGCAACTGCTCCTTGAGCTGCTTGCAGAGGTCGCGCTGGTCGTCGGTGCCCGACTTGAGCACGCAGGTGTCGAAGGCCTTGCCCGCGCCCTCCTTGTTGCCCGCGTTCGACAGGCAGATGCCCTCGCGCTGCCAGGCGTCGGGCCGATCGGGGCAGTGCTCACGGAAGCGGCCGTAGTACTTGCACGACTCCTCCACGTTGTTCTGCGCCTCGTACACCTGGCCGAGCTGCAGGTACCCCAGGCAGTACCTCGGGTTCGCGTTGGTCGACGCCTTGAGCAGCTCGAGCGCCTGCCGCGCGTCGCCCTTCTTGAAGTACGCCCAGCCCATGTTCCCCTGCGGAATGAACGGCGTGGGGTACAACACGTCGTCGAGCGCCAGCTGGTACGAGGCGATCGCGTCGTCGTAGCGCTTCTGGTCCATGTACAGGTTGCCGAGGTTGGTGCGCGCCTCGGAGTAGGGATTCTTGAGCTCGAGCGCCTTGTTGTACGCGACCTGGGCCTCTTCGAACCGCTGGAAGCTGTGGTGCAACAGCAGGGCCTTGATGTGCCACGCGTCGGCGCTGGCGGGGTTGAGCCGGAGCGCTTCTTCGGTCTCCTGCATCGCGAGCTGCGGCGACTTCATCAGGTTCTCCACCGCCAGCTCGTAGTGGAGCCGCGACTGGTCCTGGTCCTTCTCGCTGACGTGGGCGCAGCCCGAGACGAGCAGCGCCAGGCAGAAGGCCGAGAAGAGCTTCCCCAGCTGCACCACGCTGACGTGGGCGCCGGTGGGCGGCTTCGACCGGCCCCCGTTGCTCGACGCGCCGGGCTCGCCGGGCGCCGCGGGCGGAGGCGGCTCGCGCATGAACACCGGCATGGTGCGAATGATGGCGTCCTGCTCGTCGGGCGGTCGGCCCCGGAAGTTCAGGTTGTCCATGATGAAGCCCATCGACTCGGTGAAGCCCAGGGCCTCTGCCTCTTCGTTCTGGAACTGCTCGGCCGGCACGGTGCCGCTCGACGGCACGTACACCGCGCTCTCGCCGCTGTGCTGCATGTAGAGGTAAACGAAGACCGCGAAGCCTGACGGCCCGCGCAGCCCCAGCACGAAGGCCATCGCCGGCCCGGCCTTGCGCCCGGGGATCGCCAGGTGAGGCGCGTTCAACGACTGGTACAGCTGCACCACCTGGTCCTTCACCGCGGGCAGGCCGCGGAGTCGCTCATCGATCGAGTACATGCATCTCCGTCAGCGCGTGATGAAGCTGAATTCCTGCGTGGTGTCGTTGGTGTCTGCGGCCGTGCGGGTGAAGGTCACCACCTGCTTTTCGATCGTCACCTGGTCCTGGTTCGTCGCGCCCTCGCCGATGATCACCCGGAACACGTGGTTGCGTGACGAGCTCTTCGGCACCATGGGGTCGGCGTAGCGCTTCTTGGCCTGCACGATGACCTGGTTCTTCCCCGGCTTGAGCGACTTGCTGATGTCGGTGACCAGCTGCTCTTCGCCGCTCTTGAGCGTGCGCAGGAACTTGCCGTTGAGGAAGACGTCGATCTCGTACTCCGTCATGCCCAGCGGGCTCTGCTCGGTGACGAGGAAGTACTTCTGGGTGATGACCCCGTCGGGCTTCTCGGGCTTGTCCCCGCTGAGGGTGACCTTCTTCACCGAGTAGCCGGGCGCGTCGATCTGCACGTTGCCCTTCTCGTCGAGCCGCACCGTCACCTTCTCGAAGGTGTGGTTGGTGAGGCCCTCGACGTTCACGCCGTTGACGTAGACGTCCGCGGCCCACGCCGGGAATGACAGGCAACACAGAGCCACCAATGCGCGCTTCATGAAGACCTCCTTCCAACCTGATGAAAACCAAGGCGTAACGGGGACATAGTGCATTCTCGGAACGGTTGGCACCCGGGGGAAATTCGCTTACGGACCGGGCATGTCGTTTTTTGCCCGACTGAAACTTGCGCTCTCGATCCTCTTTGGCGGCGAGGTGCCCGTGCGGCCCGCACTCCCGCCCCCGGAGCCTTCCCGTCCGGCGCTCCCCCCGCCTCCCGCCGCGCTGACGCCTGAACAACAGCACGGGGCGGCGTTGTTCCTCCTCGGGCTCCTGCAGCGCGAGGGCCGCTTCCTCGACTTCCTCCAGGAGGACCTCAGCGGCTTCGCGGACGGCGACGTGGGTGCGGCCGCGCGGCTGGTGCACGAGGGCTGCAAGAAGGTGCTCGCCCAGTACGTCCCCA
>JBBRUE010000949.1:0-2828 GCA_038248085.1 Myxococcales bacterium
CACCATCCCCACCAACCTCGACGTGAAGGCGGCCGTGCAGCCGGTGTTCGGCTCGTTCTACGCCGACCTCGTCGCCCGCACGTTCGAGAAGAACCCCGCGGCCGCGATCACCGAGTTCGCGTGGCAGGGCGCGCTCCCCCCGCCCGAGGTGATGGTCGAGTCGGGCATCTATGGCGTGACCTGCGACCCCTGTCCGCCTCCTCACCCGATGGACGATCCCCTCGCGCGTTTTCTCGGGGCCGACGTGCTGCCGGGCATCAAGACCGACGCGCAGGTCGCGAACTTCGCGCGCGACGCGACAGTGACGCGGCTGCACCTCCGCTACACCAGGGAGAGCCTCACCGACGATCTCGTCTTCAAGCAGGTCGACCCGATCCACGGCGGGATCCCCGGGGTGGCGAAGACCGAGGCCGCGAAGAGCAACCGCTTCCAGGGCCGCTACGTGATCTGGAAGCGCGGTGGCATGTGCATGGGCATGGGCGGTTCGAGCAACGTGGTGTCGTCGGGCCTCGCGGGAACCAGCGCGGTGATGGCCAGCAAGACGGCGCTCGCCAAGCCCTTCGACGAGCTGCTGGTCACCGACATCCCCGAGCTCGACATCGTGGCGAAGGGAAAGCTGCCGCCGGCCGCGAAGTGAGCGGTAGGGTTCGGGCCGCATGGACGAACGGTTCGAACGCATCGGCGCAGCGCTCGCGAAGCACGGGGCGACGCTGCAAGAGGTCAAGCCGCTCCACGGCGGGGCGTGCCAGGAGAACTTCCGCGTCGAGCTGACGGTCGACGGAAAGCCGCTGCGGCTCGCGCTGCGCAGCGACGCGCCGACGTCACTGCCGGGCAGCATCAAGCGCAGCGCGGAGTTCGCGGTGATCTCCGCCGCGGTCGCGGCCGGGGTGCAGACGCCGGCGCCGCGCTGGCTCGAGCGCTCGCTGCTCCGCGAGGGCTCCGACGCCTACTTCCTCGAGTGGGTCACCGGTGAGGCGATCGGCCGCCGCGTGGTGCGCAACCCCGAGCTCGAGGCCGCGCGCGCACGGCTGCCCGAGCAGCTGGCGCAGACGCTGGCCCGCCTCCACACGGTGACACCGAAGACCACGCTGCCCTTCCCCGTGCCGGCGAACGGCCCGGCCCGCGCCGCGCTCGACGACTTGCGGGCGATGCTCGACCGCATGCCCGGGGTGTACCCCGCGGTGGAGTTCGCGCTGCGCTGGCTGGCCGACCGGATGCCCGCCGAAGAGGAAGTGGTGCTGGTGCACGGCGACTTCCGCACCGGCAACTTCATGGTCACGCCCGAGGGGCTCTCGGCGGTGCTCGACTGGGAGTTCTCGCACTGGGGCTCGCCGTACGAAGACCTCGCGTGGATCTCGGTGCGCGACTGGCGGTTCAACCGGCTCGACAAGCCCGTCGGCGGCTTCGCGCAGCGCGCGCCGTTCTCCGAAGCCTACGCGCACGCGAGCGGACGGAAGGTCGACCCCGCGCTCATGCTGTGGTGGGAGATCTGCGGGAACCTGCGCTGGGCCGTGGGCAGCGTGTTCCAGGGCGAGCGCTACCTCTCGGGTGAAGAACGCGACCTCGAGCTCATCGCCGTCGCCCGCCGCAACGTCGAGATGGAGTTCGAAGCACTGCGGCTCATCCGCCGCGGGAGGCTGTGAGATGCAGCACCGACCTGATCAACCGACCCTGCTCGACGCCCTGGCGAGCTTCCTCATGGCCGACGTCGCGCCAAAGCTCGAGGGCGACAAGGCGCTGCAGTTCCGCGCGTTGATCGCCGCGAACCTCGCCACGGTAGTCGCCGGCGAGCTGCGCACCCACGACGCCCGCCTGGTGTCCGAGGGCGCCCGGCTCCAGAAGCTGCTCGGCGCCGCCCAGCCCCCCGCCGATGACGCAGCCCTCGAGGCGCTCAACCGCGAGCTCGCCCGCCAACTGCGGACGGGAGCGCTGGTCAACGACGCGACCCTCGATCACCTGATCGCCACCGCGAAAGAGACCCTCGAAGTGACGAACGCCCGCTTCGAGCTCGCCGACGAGATCTGAGCGGTCGAGGGCGCATGTGGCACCGGGGGCCCCGAGGGCCTGACAAATTGTCAGTCCGCCCGCCGAAAAAAAGCGCCAACCCATCGAAAGCACTCGGGATTCCATGGCACCGGGCTTGCTTTTCGCCCGGTCTGTGGAAGTCCTCTTCAAGCGACATTTCTGGATCATCCACCTGCTCTTCATCTTTGGAGTGGCGTGGCTCGTGACGCGGACGGCGAATGCCTTCCTCGAGACGGCGCTGCTGCCATTGCCAACGGGACGGAGCGGGCCGGCGCCGACGCAGCGCCCGGTGGTGATGGCCGCGTTGAACCTCGATCGCGTGGCGAAGGCCCTGGGTCTGCCCGTGCCCAAGCCCGAGCCGAAGGTCCTGGAGCCGACGGCTCCGGTGGTCGACCTCAACGCTGCGCCGGTGCACTGCCCGATGCGGGTGAAGCTGCTGGGCACCCTCGTCAGCGAGGGCATGCCGCAGTGGTCGGTGGCCAGCATCCAGGACGTCGTCACCCTGCGAACCAACACGTACATGATCGTCGATCGCGTGCAGGGCGCGGAGGTCCTGGAGATCGAGCGGCTGCGCGTCATCGTCCTCAACAACAACCGCCGCGAGTTCATCGACGGCACGCCCGGTGATGCCTCCGGCGCCCCGCCCCCCCCGATGATCTCGGCCAAGCCCATCAACGACGCGGCGCCGCCCGCGGTGGCCCTCGGCGCGGGCGTCAAGCAGCTCTCGGACAACGACTACGAGATCCCCCGAGCGGAGATCGACACGACCCTCGCCAACTTGAACGACGTGGCGATGCAGGCCC
>JBBRUE010000950.1:0-2827 GCA_038248085.1 Myxococcales bacterium
CCCCGACACCGGCAGCACCGCGCTGGGCTACTCGCGCCAGGTGATCGCCATCGGCACCTACAGCGACGGCACCACCCAGCAGCTGACCGACGTCGCCACCTGGGACTCGAGCGACCCGAACGTGGCGCTCGTGTCCAACGCCACCGGCAGCCGGGGTCTCCTCTCGACCGTCGGCCTCGGCACCGCCACCCTCAGCGCCACCTTCGCGGGCGTCACCGGCAGCACGTCGCACGCGGTTACCCCGGCGGTCCTGGTGCTGCTGAGCCTCTCGCCGGGGAGCCTGAACCTCGCGCCTGCGGCCACCGCGCAGCTGACGGCCACCGGCTACTTCAGCGACGGTTCGACGCAGGACCTCACGACCGCTGTGACCTGGACGACCAGCGACGCGACCCTCGTCCAGGTGAGCAACGCGGCGACCAGCGAAGGCCTGGTGACTGCCGTCGCGGCCGGGAATGCCTCGATTGCCGCGGCCCAGGGCACCGTCACCGCAAGTCTGGCCGTGGTCGTCAACTGAAGTGAATCCAATCGGTTGAACGACGGGTCTCGGCCGATCCACACTATTTTACCACGGGGACGCAACCTCGTGGGCGCATGTACGACAATTGGGTACCTCGCCTCACTCAAGGATGCTGCCCATGCCCACCATCTCTGATCGCCGCCTCGCCACCCTGTACGCCACCTTCGAGACGCAGAAGAAGACGAACCCGAACCTGAAGCTGGGCCAGGACCAGGCGTTGCAGATCCTCGCCGAGGTGGGCGACCGCAGTGGCTGGTCGGCGGCGAAGGTGCTGACCGAGCTGAAGAAGCCGGGGGTGACGCAGGACCAGCAGATCGCCCTCGCGCAGAAGGGCCTGACGGCGGCCGAGAAGAAGGACCTCGCGCAGATCATCGACGCCGGCACCGTGCCGCTCGAGCCGTCGGCGAAGCAGTTCCTCGAGGCAGTGCTCGGCCGCAGCACGCCGCCGCCCCCGCCTCCCGCGACCACCGGGCTCACCGTCTCGGGCAACCAGGTCAGCGGCATCGCCGGCAAGACCAAGGCGGGCGCCACCATCGAGGCGATCAACCTCTCAGCTTCGCCCACCGGCCGGTACCACACCGACGACACCTTCGTGATCGGCAAGGCCGACGCGAACGGCAACTTCTCGGGCGCCCAGCTGACCGGCGACATGGCGATGCACGACGGCGACCTCATCCGCATGCGCGCCCGCTACGCCGACGGCACCACCTCGGACTGGGTGAACATCAAGGCCGACACCGCCGAGACGAAGGACACCCGCAACGCGCAGGTCGCCGTGTTCCGCATCGGGCTGACCACCGGCCCCGGCGGCACGATCAACGTCGAGAACATCAACGAGGGCCGGCAGATCTCCGAGCCCAACGCCAGGCTCCAGTTCACCAACCTGCGCACCAACGAGAAGCAGGTCATCACCCTCGACAAAGACGGCACCTTCCCCAAGGACCTCAAGATCAAGGGCGCCGCGGGCGACAACTTCTCGGTGGCCGCCACCGACGGCGTCAACAACACCGACTTCAAGACCACGGTCGGCAACGTCACCGTGCCCGGCGGCACCACCACCGGCGACATCCTCCCCGACCCGGCGCTCCACAAGGACGAGCTCAACGCCGACGGCACCCCGAAGTTCGGCAAGAAGACCTTCACCGGCCCGCTCTTCGTCGGCGGCGTGGAGGCGGGCGACGTGCAGCAGGGCCAGCTGGGCGACTGCTACGTCCCCGCGGCGGTGGCGGCGATGGCCAAGGCCAACCCGGACATCATCAACAACATGGTGAAGAGCAACGGCGACGGCACCTACACCATCACCTTCAAGGACCGCGACTACGCCACCGGCAAGACCAAGGACGTGCCGGTGCGCGTCGACGGCGACTTCTACGCGCGCAGCTGGGGCGGCCCGCTCTACGGCCACAGCTCGAACAGCGGCGAGACCACCAAGATGGAGATGTGGTTCCCCCTCATCGAGAAGGCCTACGCCCAGTGGAAGGGCAGCTACAACACCATCGGCAACGGCGGCTCGTCGGCCGACGTGTTCGAAGACTTCACCGGCTCCTTGGGTCGGTCGATCAACGTGGCGGGCAACGCCGACATTGTGTGGAAGACCATCACCACCGCCATCGACGGCAAGAAGCCGGTCGCCGCGGGCACCCACGATGACGGCGGCCCGGTGAACTACGCCAACACCGGCGTGTACGGCGACCACGCGTACTCCATCCTCGGCTACGAGAAGTCGGGCACCGATCGCTTCGTCGTCCTCCGCAACCCGTGGGGCGAGTCGGAGCCCGCGGGCAACGGCGCCAACGACGGCGTCTTCAAGCTGAAGCTCGAGGAGTTCCAGAAGCTCTACGACAACGTGATGTACACGAACTGAGTTCCAGTCCCCCCGGGACGAGAAGTGAAACGGCCGCTCCCCTTCATCGGGTGAGCGGCCGTGCTGTCTTCGGAGGCTGGCGGGGACGACGGACGGCTACGGCTGCACGGCGATCAGCGCCCGCATCGCCTGCTCGATGTCGGGCTGCTGCGGCACCGAGGCCGCCTCGAGCGGGTCGGCCAGGCCGATGCCGGGCACGAACTTGCCGGCCAGCAGCTTCGGCGGCGCGAGCAGCTTGAAGAACAGCTCGTCGACGGTGCGGCGCACGAGGTGCTCGCCGAAGTTCGTCACCTCGGTGTCCTCGTTGACGAAGAGCACCCGGCCGGTCTTCTCGACCGAGGCGCGGATCGTCTCCCAGTCGTAGGGCCACAGCGTGCGCAGGTCGATGACCTCGACGTCGAGGCCTTCCCCCGCGAGCGTCTCGGCGGCCTGCGCGCACAAGGGCA
>JBBRUE010000951.1:0-2824 GCA_038248085.1 Myxococcales bacterium
CCTCCTCACCAACACCATGGCGGTGGGCGCGGTGTCCGACGCGCTCGCGCGCACCATGGTCGAGAACCACCCGGGCATCGGCGATGAGCACGACGTGATCATCCCCGTCGTCGGCGAGTGCGACGACAGCTACCTCAACGACATCGCCGGCCGTCACGTGAAGGAAGAGCACGTGCGCCAGGCGCTGCGCAGCGCGCGCAGCGGGGTGGTGGTGGAGGGCGCGGTCGGCGGCGGCACCGGAATGATCACCTGTGACTTCAAGGCGGGCATCGGCACCAGCTCGCGCAAGCTGCCCCCGGTGCACGGCGGCTACACCCTCGGCGTGCTGGTGATGAGCAACTTCGGGAAGATGCACAACCTGCGGGTGGCCGGCATGCCGGTGGGCGAGGTGCTGGCCGCGCAGCTGCAGGGCATGGAGCGCCGCCGCAAGAACTACGGCTCGATCATCGCGGTGGTGGCCACCGACGCGCCGCTGCTGCCGCACCAGATCAACCGCCTGTGTAAGCGCGTCTCGCTGGGCATTGGCCGGGTGGGGAGCTACGCCGCCCACGGCTCGGGCGAGATCATCGTCGGCTTCTCGACCGCCAACGTGGTGCCCCGGCGCACGCGCAAGATGGTCTACAAGATGAAGATCCTCCTCGATGCGCGCCTCGACCCCCTCTACGAGGCGGTGATGGAGGCGACCGAGGAGGCGATCCTCAACTCCATGTGCATGGCCACCGAGATGGCCGGGGTCCACGGTCACCACGTGCCGGCGCTCCCGCTCGACGAGGTGCGGCGCTTCGTCGACGCCACCCGGCCCATCTTCGCCTCGGTGCAGATGCGGCCCGAGCAGCCCGCGGTGCCGGCCATCGAGGACCTCCCGGCCGAGTCTCAGCTGGGGTTCAACCTCGACGATGCCCGCCCCACGGAGGTCCGGAGCGCCGAGGGCATGCCGTTCCCCACCCGGCCGGCTCTCCAGGCCGACGACGAAGACGAGTGATCGACGCCGTCTCTTCTGTTACGCAGCCGGGACCATCGCTTTCCAGGAGCCCCACCATGGCCAACAGCAAGTCGAAGCACCGCCGAGTCCGCAGCAAGATCAAGCTGAAGTGGAAGAAGCGCGCTGAGCGCAAGAAGGCCGCCGTGAAGGCCGCCACCGTCGGCAAGAAGAAGAAGTAAGCACCCCTCAGCAGGGTGCAGTTCACACGGCTCAGCGCGAAGTGCGCTGGGCCGTGAACGTTTCTGCCGACTCGCAGGGCGCTCCGGTCGAAGGGCTGGTGCGCGTGGTGAAGGTGCCCTGGAGCCGGACCCCGGCGTCCACCGACGTCCCCTCGGGGATCACCAGGCCCCGGAGCCGGTAGCTCACGCCGCTCCCGGAGCCGGTCAGCAGCAGATCGTAGGTGTCGTAGAGCGTGCCGCCGAGCGTGACCCCCTCGATGGTGGTGAGGACCTGCGAGGGCTGCTTCCCGGTGAAGGTCCACGTCGGCACGCGTGGACCGGGGCAGGTGGTGACGCCTCCGTCCTCCAGGGTCCCCGCGTCAGCCCAGTTCACCGCGTAGGTGCCGTCGATCGGCGGGCAGCTCTGGCAGGGTCCGGCGTTGGTGCACGCGGCGAGCGCGACCCATCCACAGGTGAGGAGGACGAAGGCGAGCCGCATGCCGTCGACGGTACACCCAAGTGCGTGAGGGCGCCCCGCGGGTGGCTGATTCTCAACGCCTGAGAAAAACACCGATGTCGCAGGGTTGAACACCTGCGTCGAATGACGGCATAAGGGCGCGCCATGCGCCTCCTGCCTGTACTCGCGCTCGTCCTCCTCATCGCCCTGCCTGCGGCTGCCCAGAAGGTGGTGGTCCTCGAGATCGACGGTGATCCGGCGGGGAAGTTGCGCGTGCAGATCGAAGGCGCGCTGAAGACTGCGGGCACGGTCGAGGTGATCACCCTCAAGGCCTTCAAGGACGCGGCGGCGAAGAAGAAGCTCAAGGGCGCGGCCGCGATGACGGCGGTGGGCGTGGCGCGGGCCTCGCGGGCGGTGCGGCTCGACGCGGCGGTCGGCGGCGAAGTGACGCCCACCACCTACAAGGTGCTGATCTACGATCGCGCCGGCGAACAGCTGTGGACCAAGGATCTCCCGGTGAAGAAGGGGCTCCTCAGCGACGACTTCGCGGCCAAGCTCGCGCGAGCGATCACCGCGGCGGCAGAGCAGGGCGCCGCCCGCGCGACGACTCCCGAGCCCACCGGTGGCGGTGACGAGGGCGGATCCGAAGAGCCCGGCCTCGATCTCACCCAGACTGACGCCACCGGCGAGCGCGGCGTCGGCACCGGTACCGGTGGCAGCAAGCCCGATGAACGCGACGCCGATCTCGAAGATCCCAACCGCAAGAAGCAGCGCGCTCGGGTCCCGGTGCCGCTCTTCCGGGTGTGGCTGGCGGGCGCGACGACCTGGCGCACCCAGTGCCTGCGCCCGGGCGTCACCAACTGCAAAGAGTACGACCTCGCGCAGACGCCGCCGACCGGCATCTCGATCGACTTCACCGCGTCGGTGCCGTACATCGGGCTGTCCCTCAACGCCGACGTGTTCCCGTTCGCGCGCATCCCGGTTGTCCTGCTGCAGGGCATCGGGCTGTTGATCGGCTTCCAGTACGGCCAGTCGCAGACCCGCATCGTCGAGGAGACCGCCGAGGGGCAGGGTCCCGACAAGACGGTGAAGAGCGAAGACATCGGCTTCTCGGGACAACTCGCGTGGCGCTACCACTTCCAGATGGGCTACGGAGATCCCCAGCCCGTGGCGTGGGTCGGCCTCCGCTACGGCCTCCAGTCGCGCTGCTTCCTCATCGATCCCACC
>JBBRUE010000952.1:0-2812 GCA_038248085.1 Myxococcales bacterium
GCCGTGGGGGGGACGCCGGAGCTCCCGGGAAATCCGTTTTAGTTCAAACTCTCGCCCTGCCCCGAGCTGGTGGCGGTGGCGATCGGCCGGGGCGGGGACCTCGGGGTCGACGTCGAGCCGGTCGACCCGCGGCATGCGACGGACGACGTGGCCCGGCGGGTGTACGGCCCCACCGAGCTCGCGGATCTCGCCTCGCAGCCCGACGAGGCCCGGCGCGTCGAGCGGTTCTTCGAGCGGTGGACGGTCAAGGAGTCGTGGGTCAAGGCGACCGGCGTGGGCCTCGCCGACGATCTCCCGGACTTCGAGGTGCGCCTCGAGGCCGGTCGCGCCTTCGTCGCGCGGGGTGACGCCCGGCCCTGGCAGTTTCAGTGGTGGACGCCGCGCGTCGAGGTGAAGCTCGCGCTCTGCGTGGGCACCTCGGCGCCGATCGACGTCACTCCGCGGTTCTGGACCCCATGAAGCGCGCGCTCGGGGTGTTGCTGGCGTTGGGGGTGCTCGCGACGGGGGTCCTCGCGCGCCGCTACCGCGCGTCAGTCGAGGTGTCTCCGTACGATCTCGCGGTGCGCTCGGTCGAGGAGAACGCGCTGGAGGGCCGGCGCATCGAGGCTCAACCGGTGCAGGTGGGTCCGCTCCGCGCGTTGATGCGCAGACCCGCGAGCGGCGGCGACGCGTGGCTGATCTACTGGGGTGGAAACACCTCGACGTACTTCAAGGAGTCGATCGACACCGTCCTCGGCCTGCAGCTTCCCCCGGAGATCGGCGTGTTGGTGGTCGCGCCTCCCGGGTACGACGGCTCCGCTGGGCACCCGTCACCTGAGGGCCTCGTGCAGGCGGCGGTCGACGCGCGGGCGTGGCTCAAGACGATGCACGGCGCGCACCGCATCGTGACCGCCGGGTTCTCGCTGGGCACGTTGTGCGCGCTCGCCGCGGCCGATCGCGACGTGCAGGCGACGGTGCTGCTCTCGGCGCCCACCCTGTTCGAGACCGGAGACCTCGACCGGTTCATTCGTTTCCGCACGCCGGTGCAATACCGGCCGCCGGTGGTCGCCCCGAAGGTGCACGCGCTGGTGATCCACGGCGAGCTCGACGACGGCTTTCCCATTCAGATGGGGCGCGACGTCGCCGCCTGGCTGGGCGCACGCTTCGTGGCGTTGCCCGGCGTGGGCCACATCGACCTGCAGACGAACCCGGCGGCCCTGCGCGAGGCGAGCGCCTTCATCCAGGCTGAGCTCGGGGTTGCGCCGTAGCGCCCTCAAGACACCCTGAAGAGGACCGGCCACTTGATGCGGAACGGCGAGATCCCCTTCGGGAAGCGGAGCTTGATCGCGACGTCGTGAAGGCACTGCTCGAAGGGGGCCGCCTCCAGCGGGAGTTCGACGGTGACCTCGGTCACGGCCCCAGTCTCGGAAATGGCCAGCGCGAAGACCACCTTGCCCTCGACGTGCGGCCCGTCGCGCTTGAGCGCTGCCTGGTAGCAGCGCTGGAAGCCGGGCGTGGCAGTGCGCATCACCTTCGCGAGGAATTGGCGGTCGAGGCTGGAAGCCTGGACGGGCAGCGCAAGAAGAATGAGGAGCCAGCCGGCGCGCATCCCTGCCCGACACCAGGCCCGGTGTGTCGGTTCCCGAACGAGCGGCACGTCAGGCCAGCAGGCGCTCGAGGGCGAGCCGCGTCTCGGGCGGGAGGTTCGGCGTCAGGCGCAGCGCGCGCCGGGACAGCAGCCGGTACAGGCTTCCCAGCTCCGGCGGCAACGTCTCGAGGTGCGACTGCACCACCCCGACGTCCCCGCGCACCACCGGGCCGGTGAGGCCCTTCTCGAGGCCCCGCGACTCCACCCCGCGCAGCGCCGACTTCGACAACGGCAGCAGCGCCTTGAGCGCGTCTTCGCGTTTGATCCCCGCCTCTTCGAGCGAAGACACCGCGCCATCGAGCAGGGCGACCACCAGGCCCGCCGAGAACACTGCCCCTGCGTGGTACGCGGCGCGACCGGTTTCCGGCACCTCGAGCGGGTCCATGCCCAGGGCGACGGCCATCTTCTCGAGCAGCGCGTGCAGCTTCCGGTCGGTCGAGGCGAGCGCGACGGTGTGCCCGGCCAGCGAGTCCTTCGGGTCCGACACGGCCGCGAGCGGGTGGAATGAGCCGAACGCCCGCTTGGTGCGCGCGCCGGCGAAGACCGCGAGGGGCAGGGCGCCGCTGCAGTGCACCAGCGCGGTGTTCGGGCCAAGATCCGCCTCGACCAGCTCCATCGCGGGAATGACCGCGGAGTCCGGCACCGCGAGAATACAGATCTGCGCGTCGTGGAGATCGTCGTGATCCGCGAGGAACACCCGCAGGCTCGCCGCGCGGCGCACCGAGTCACCCGAGCGGGGCAACACCGCCACGTTCCACCCCGCGTCGCGCAGGCCGAGCGCCAACGCGCCACCGACGCGGCCGAAGCCGACCAGCACCACCCGGGGCTGGCTCCGGGGAGCCGCCACCTTTCGCGTCTTCTTCTTCAATTCACGCTCTCGATTGGCTTGGAATGCCGGAAGTGCAGCTGTCCCGCCGCGAGCTCGACGTGCACGCGATCGCCCTCGGCGAAGTCACCCGCGAGAATCCGCTCGGCCAGCGGGCCCTCGACCAGGCGCTGCACCGTCTGCCGCATCGGCCGCGCACCCAGCGAGGGGTCGAAGCCGCCGCTCTTGAGCAGGTGGCTGACCACTTCGTCCGTCGCGGTGTAGGCGATGCCCTTCTCGCTGTGCAGCCGCTTGCTCGACTCGGCGAGCAGCAGCGAGGCGATCTTCGCGACCTCGATCTCCTTGAGCGGCTTGAAGGC
>JBBRUE010000953.1:0-2799 GCA_038248085.1 Myxococcales bacterium
AACGCCGACGCCGCGCTGCTCAACGCCACGGCAAACTCGCGGGCATTGGGGTAGCGCTTCGCCCGCTCCACGCTCAGCGCGCGCGCGAGCACTTCGTCGATCGCCGCGCTCACCGTGACGTTGAGCCGCGACGCCGGGATGAAGGCGTCCTGGCTGGCGAGCTTCACGTGCTGGTCGAAGGTCTTCGCGCGCCGCACCTTCTCACCCGTGAGGCACTCGTAGAGCACCGCGCCCAGCGAGAAGACGTCGGTCTTCGGGTCAGGGAGGCGGCCCTCGAGGAGCTGCTCCGGCGCGAAGTACGCGGCCATCGCCTCGCGCACCTCGAGCCACGAGGTCCCCTGGCCGATGCAGCGGAAGAGGCCGGTGTCGAGCAACCGCCCGGTGCCGTCGAAGCCCATGGCGACGCTCTGGTCGCTCACCAGCCCATGCGCGGCACCCGCCGAGTGGAGCTCGCCCAGCGCGCGCGCGACGTCGAGCACGCTGCCCAGCGCGAGACCCAGCGGCACACCCTGCCCGCTCTTCTTGAGCGCCGCGGTGAGCTCGGTGAGCGTCGCGCCCGAGGGGAGTTCGGTCACCCAGAACACGCCCTCGTCGCCGACCTCGCAGGGGAAGGTGCGCACCAGGCCGGGGTGCACGTAGCGGCCGGCCCACTCGGCGTGGTTGCGCACGTCGCGCGCCAGCACCTCGGGCAGCTCGAGCTTGCGCAGCACCACCAGCGCGGCCGTGCCGTCGTCGTCGCGGCGAATCGCCAGCAGCGTGCGCGCAGAGCCCTCGGAGAGCCGGCGCAGCACGGTGCACGCGCCGAGTTCCCAGCCCGCGAAGGGGTCGGCGCCGGAGCTCTCACCACGCAACGTCAGCCGCGCGGGAGCGAGCTTCGCGACGGGGGTCAGCCCGTGTTGCGGCAGCCCGGCGCGGTCCCACGGGAGGCCGATGCAGAACTCCTGGCCGGGCAGCAGGAAGGTCTGCGTGGGGATGCGGAGCTCAGTCGAGGTAGGCAAGGCGTCGTTGTCACAGCAACGATGGTGCCCCAGCCAGAGCCCGCGGAATGACTCGCGCGCTGTAAAGCCGGGAAACGGGGGAGTGGACTGACGAAGTGCCGGGTGCGTGGAACCCGGGCACTTCGGGCGCAACGAAACTTTGCAGTCACCTCGGGGTGACTTCCCGTTCGCGGCGGACGACCCGCTGATCAGCGCGCGTCGAAGCGCCGGTCGGACAGCTCATTCCTGGGAGAGCGCGGCCTCGATCAAGGGCACCTGGGCCGGGTTGATCAACACGCGCGCCCGCTCGAGCGTGGCCCACGTCGCGCGATCGACCTCGGGAAAGCGAATCACCCGGCCCGAGCGCGGCGGGTACTCCAGGTCGATTTCATTCGAGCGCAGCTGCGTCACGTCGAAGTCCCCGCGCACCGCGAAGGCGACGACGTGCTTGCCGCTCTTGAGCTTCACCTCGCCGAGCGGCACGTACGTTCCGTCGGGCGCGGGCTGGCCCGTCTCTTCGTGGAACTCGCGCTTCGCCGCGGCGAGCTCGTCTTCGCCGGCCTCGAGCTCTCCCTTGGGGAGGCTCCACGCGCCCTCGTCCTTCTTCGCCCAGAAGGGACCGCCGGGATGCACCAGCAACACCTCGCCGCCGCGCACCAGCGCGATCGCCGCCGATCGCTTCGAAGACGAAAGAGCCACACAGACATGATAGCTGCCCGCGAACGCGCGCATGCCCTCGAGTGCGAGGGCCCCGGACCGGTCGCTTCGTCACTCGACAACCGATCCACCGATGCACAGGTTGGACTCTCGATGCCCTCCGTCACCTGCCCACACCACCCGCAAATCGTAGCGAATCAGACCTGCCCTCGTTGCGGCACCTTCGTCTGCGCCCGGTGCATGTACGAGACCCCTGGCCAGGCGCTCTGCTTGAGTTGCCGGGCCCGACTCGCACCGGGAGTCGGGCCTTCTCTGGGTGACGTGCGATCGCGCCATCCGGCAAATCGATGGGAGCCCTGGGTCGTCGGCTGCGTGACCTGCGGGGGCAGTCTGTTCGCCCTCGCCGCCCTCAATGCACCGGTTTGGGCCTACATCCTCCCGCTGGGCGTGGGCGGGTCGCTGTTTTCGCTGTTTCTGTTCCTCTCGCCGCGAGCTGCCACGCTCTACGACGACGGCATTGAGGTGCAGCGGTGGGTGTTGCCGACACGCGCGTTGAGGTTCGAGGAAGTCACAGCCGCTTTCTGGGAGTTTTCCGTCAAGACCACCATTGCCGGAACGTTCGTTGCGGATTCAGTCGTCCGCCTCGAGGATCGTGCCGGCAAGTCGCTCCGCTTGAATCCGAAGTCATTCAAGGAGCCAGAACTGCTATTCGCGCGCCTTGGTCGGCTGTGTATCTGGCCCGGGCATCAGCGCCGCATGGAGGCCTTTCGTCTCGGCGACGATGTCTCTTTCGGCAAGATCTTCGTGAGCCGCACAGGCCTTCGCGTGGGTTCGACCTCCCATCGATGGGAGGACGTCAAGGCGGTGGACATCTCACCCGTCGCGCTGGTCATCCGGTACAGGGGGATGAAATGGCCGACCCGCGTCCGCCTGGCTCGCATCCCGTATGCGTTTACCCTGGTCGAAATCGTGGCTGCGTGCGGAGTGGCATTGACGGCACAGGATGGCTTCATCCTCAACAGATGACGCCACCGAAAATTCGAAAGGCCCCGCGATCTCGCGACCCGGGGCCCCTCAACGGGTGCTGCAAAGGTTAACCGCGCGGGAGCATCACTCCGACTTGTCGGCGTGCGTGCGCGAGATGAACGAGTACACGTCCATCAGG
>JBBRUE010000954.1:0-2796 GCA_038248085.1 Myxococcales bacterium
AGGACCCGCTTGAGGCCCGCCAGCGACGCGGCGGCGGCCTCTTCGCCCTGGCCCGCCGGGTCGAGCGGCAGCTCGCCGTGCCCGACGATGAAGTACAGCTTCTGCGTCCCCACGGTGTCGAGCTTGATGAGCCCGTTGGTGAGCTCCTGCTCGGCGATCTGCGGGTTCGCCAGCCGCGCCAGGTTCAAGATGATGTGCGACCCCTGGTCGGCCATGGAGATCAGCACCGCCGCTGGCTGGCTCTCGCGGAGCTGGTACTTCTGCGTGAGGTCGGGGTTCTTCCGCGGGTCCCGGAAGTCCCAGGTGAACTGGTCGCTCACCGCCCCGTAGCGCTGGAAGAGCGCCTCGATCTGCTCGGGCGGCGCGTCCTTCACGAAGGCGATGATCTTCACCGGGTGCTTGAGATCCTTGAGGGTGGCCTCGGTCTGTGCCGACAGCGAGAAGATCTTCTTCGTCGTGAGGTCCCACGTGGGGGCGCGCTTCGAGGCGATGAAGTTCGCCGCGACCAGCACGCTGATGAAGGCCACGCTGAGGCCGACCGATGACGAATAAAAGAACGCCGAGCGGGCCCAGCTCCCCGCGCGGCTGCCCGCGGTGGTGGCCCACAGCCCGACGCCGAGCAGACCCAGGGCGAGGGTGACGAAGAAGGGGACCAGCGAGTCCACCGTGAAGAAGCTGATGGGGGCGGTGAACAACAGGAGCAGCAGGCCCACGCCGCCGCCGACGCTTCCGAGAGTCTTTCTCATCGCGACCTCACGTCCACCGCTGCGCTTCGATCGACCGGTGGGTCAACAGAAGGAAGAGGGCGATCACCGAGCCGAAGAACACCAGCGGCTTCACGTCGAGCACGCCCTTGAGCAGGTTCTGCAGCTGGGTGTCGAAGGCGAGGTAGTTGAGCACCGAGCGGAAGGGCTCCGGTGCGCCCGGCGCGACCTGCCGCAGCAGCATCCACGCCAGCGCGACCGCGAAGCTGATCAGCGCCGCCACCATCTGCGACTCGGTCATCGAGCTGATGAACATGCCGATCGCCATGTTGGTCGCGCCCCACAGCAGCAGCGCGAAGTACCCGAGCATCACCGTGCGCCACTCGAGCGCCGAGCCCGACTCCGAGCTGCCCAGCACCGAGAGGATCACCGGGAAGATGATCGTCACCCCGAGGGTGCACACCACCACGCCCAGCGCGCCGAGGTACTTGCCGAGCACGATCTCGTAGGGGCGAATCGGCGAGGTCATCAGCAGCTCGAAGGTCTTGTTGCGGCGCTCCTCGGCGAAGAGCCGCATCGAGAGGAAGGGCGCCACGAAGAGCGTCAGCACCAGCATCGAGCCCCACAGGCTCACCACCACGCCGTCGGTGAGGTTGCGCAGCGAGAGGAGCTCCGCCGGCACCTGGCTCCACCCGCCGGGGATGTCGCGCACCTCGTCGTGCACCTGCTTGAAGGTCACCAGCAGCGCGATGAAGAAGATCGAGCTGAGAAACGAGACGAAGGTGAAGACCACCCAGGCCCACGGGGTCGTCAGGTACGAGGTCAGCTCTTTCTTGCCGATGGCGAAGATCGTTCTCACGCGTCACTCCGCAGTCAGTTGGATGAACTTGTCTTCGAGGCCGGTCTCTTTGCCGCCGGTGATGTTCGCCATGGTGTCGTCGGCGACGATCTTCCCGCGGTGGATGATGAGGACCTTCTGACAGATGGCCTTCACCTCCGAGAGGATGTGCGTCGACAACACCACGGTGTGCTGCCCGGCGAGCGACTTGATGAGCTCCAACACCTCTTTGCGCTGGCGGGGGTCGAGGCCCTCGGTCGGCTCGTCGAGGATCAGCAGGGCGGGGTCCCCGAGCATCGCCTGCGCGATGCCCACGCGCTGCCGGTAGCCCTTCGAGAGCACCCCGGTGAGGCGGTCGAGCTCGGGCACGATGCCCGTGCCCTGCGCCACGCGATCGATGTCTGACTTCACCTTCGCCCGGGGCACGCCCTTGAGCTCGGAGACGAACTGGAGGTACCCGCGCACGGTGAGCTCCGGGTACAGCGGGGGTGTCTCGGGCAGGTAGCCGATGCGGCGCTTCGCCTCGAGCGGCTTCTCGAAGATGTCGAAGCCGGCCACCCGGGCCTTGCCGCTGGTCGCCGGCATGAACCCGGTGAGGATCTTCATCGTCGTCGACTTCCCGGCGCCGTTGGGCCCGAGGAAGCCGACGATCTGCCCGTCGTCGACCTTGAAGTTGAGCGCGTCGATGGCGACACGATCGCGGTACTGCTTGGTGAGGTTCTCGACCTCGATCATCGCCATGGCTGTTTCTCCGCGAGCGGGGGGTCGGTGAAGCGCGCGGAATATAGGCCTGAAGTTTCAGCAGTCAACGCGAGTTCTAGAGTGAATCCCGTAGGTTGGCCGCGATCGTGCAATGCGCTATCGCATCGCGGCCCGGAGGCCACATGTCCCGCATCGTCGTGCAGAAGTTCGGAGGATCCTCGGTCGCTGACGCGGACAAGATCCGCAAGGTCGCGGCCCGGGTGAAGGCGCGGAGGGACGAGGGCTGGCGATTGGTGGTGGTCGTCTCAGCCATGGGCGACACGACCGACGAGCTGCTCGCGCTCGCCAAGCAGATCAGCGCCGACCCGCCGCGGCGGGAACTCGACATGCTGCTGACCTGCGGCGAACGCATCTCGATGGCGCTGCTGTCGATGGCGCTCCACGAGCAGGGCGTCGCGGCGATCAGCTTCACCGGGAGCCAGAGCGGCATCATCACCGACGACACCCACGCCCAGGCCCGCATCATCGAGGTGAAGCCCGCCCGCATCGAAG
>JBBRUE010000955.1:0-2796 GCA_038248085.1 Myxococcales bacterium
GAAGTCGGTCGCCCAGCGCTCCTTCGCCTCGTTGGTGAAGTTCTCGCCGACCACCTGCGGGAAGTCGCGGGCCAGGTTCTCGGCGAGGTTCATTCCGATTCCGCTCCGGTCAATTGAGAGCCGCGCGACCGGCAGCGTGCCAAGGAGGCGCCTGAGCTCGGCTTCCTGCTCGGCGAACGGGGTGCCCTCGAAGCTCTTCATCATCCGACAGGTGAAGCGCCCCTCGATCTCCTCGAACACAGCCAACTCGGAGCGGTCACGCGTGCGCCCGACGTCGAAGCCGGCGACGATGCGGCCTTCCGGCGCGCGCACCGAGGTTGGCTCGTCGTAGAGCACCAGGTCGTCGCTGGTGCAGGGCAGGATGAGCTCGTACGGGAAGAAGCTGTACGTCTCGTCGACGAAGCGGCCCTCGAACTCCTGCTGGAAGTCGTCGAGCGGCAGCGAGTCGAGTTGCTCAATGAGCGTGGGGCGGCCGAAGACCGACACCCGCTCCTCGGTCGGCATGTTGGGCGCCTCGGCCGCGGCGCGCTTCGTGTCACTGCAGAAGAACCGGCACAGCCACCACGGGACGTACTGCCGTGTGTGGTGCAGGTACTTGCGCAGCTCCTCGTTGGCGATTTCCCAGAAGATGCCGCGGCGCCCGAGCGGGGTGCTGCAGCCTGTGAGCTGCCCGTCGCTCCGGAGGATGAGCGCCGTCGACCCGCGGTAGACCTCGCGGTCGTTCACGTAGTGCGCGAGTTCGTCGAGGTAGACGTCGCCCTTCTTCCCTCGCGGCGCCTTCGACGGGTGCGAGAGGATGCGCGAGAGCCGCTTGTTGGTGCCGTTCGACTCGAAGGCCAGCTCCGTCTTCGAGTCGACGACGAGGCGCTTCTGGTACGCGAGCGGCAGCTCCTCATGCACCTGGCGCGCGACGAGAATCTTCTCCTTCGCGTCATCGAGGTTGTAACTGACGAAGACCGCGGTGTGCTTCTCGCGGAGGTGACACCTGGCCAGCGCCTCGAGCGCGAACAGGAATGAGAACCCGACCTGCCGGCTCTTCGTCACCCAGCGGAAGCGCGACCGATTCTGGAGGAACATCAGCTGGTACTGCTCGAGCACCACCGGCTCGTCGTCGAACGCGCCGAGGCCCGAGATGAAGCCCCACTCGGTGCCCAGCCAGTCGGCGAACTCCTCTTCGGTGCGCTTCACGATGCCGAGCGTCATCGCGTTCCTCCGCTTGCCTGGGCGCGCGAACGAAGCGTGTATGCGTCGCCATGACGACCTACGTCGACGCCGTTTCCCGCCCCGCCCGCACGCTGACCGACAACGAGCAACGCCTGCTGCTCAAGGTGACCGGTCAACGCCGCGACGGCTTCCGTGACCACGTCATCTACAGCGTCGCGCTCGGCTCCGGGCTCCGCGAGCACGAGATTCTGGCGTTGAACGTGGGCGACGTCTTCGACGAGGCCGGGCGCGCGAAGCGGCGAGTGCGCCTCCGGGTCTTCAAGCGGGCGAGCGACGACCCCGCACCCCAGGAGGTCATGCTCCCCGACCTCGTGCGCGCGAAGCTGGAGAAGCTGATGGCCGCTCGCAGGCGCTCCGGCGAGGCCATCACCCTCGACACGCCCATCTTCGTGAGCCGACTGGGGACGAGGCTCTCGGCACGGCAGCTCCGCCATGCCTTTGGGGTCTGGCAGAAGCGATGCGGGTTCGACCGCCACTTCAGCTTTCATTGCCTGAGGCACTCGAGTTGTTCGGGGATTTACCGAGCGAGCCGCGACATCCGCCTGACGCAGCGCTTCGCGCGCCACAAGTCGATCCTGTCGACGGCGATCTACACGCACCCCTCCGACGAGGAGTTGCTGCGCTCGGTGCAGTCCCTCATCTGCTGACGGGACGGAAATGGGTACGAGGAGCCGTCCCTGAACGTCCGCCCGAAAGCCCCTCGGAAGGCGAGCAGAGGCGGCCGATCGCACCGGACGGACAGGGTTGGCGGTCGGAACGTGTCCCAAACCCACTTGCACACCGAAACTGATCGTCGGTCGCTGCTCAATTTCGGCGGGGCCCTTGGTTTTCAAATTCCAGGGCCGCTCAGTTTCCGGAAATTGCCTCAATCGAAAAGGGGCCCGGGTACCCTCTGGGCTGGGGCGCGGTGCGCCGAAAATCGGACCCGCCCCCCACCCTGCCCCAGCTGGCCCTGGTGTGCCGGTGCCGGCGCCCGCCCTGGTGGCGACGAGCAGCGAGAACGAGGGAAAGCGGCCATTGAGGAGGGCGGCCGGGCCGGTGGAGTCAGCGTCGAACCCCGCGAAACGCCGAAGCCCTCCCTCGGCGAATGGCCACTTTTCTCCGGAAGCGGCCATCGGGGCCGGCCTGCTCAGACCAGGCGGTGAGCTCAAGCTCCTCGAGCGCTGTGAGGTCACACCGCGCGCAACCTCGCGGGATTCGGTCAGCGCCACGATGGTGCCGTGTTCTTCGGCGCCAACGAGCGTGCTCATGAGTGGACCGGTCGTCATGGTGCGCCTCGCTTCGGGCCACGTGAGGCAACGTCGGCCGTCACCGCGGCCTGATCGCCGGCCTCGTCGGGAGACGGTTTCTCAGCGGTGCCCGCGAAAGTGGGCGGCGGGGGTCGGGCCGGTGACTGGGCCGCCGGAAACTGAGCGGCTTCGCGCTGCTCACTTCCAACCGCGCGTACGTCGATGACGCCGCCCATCTCCGGGGTCGCGTCGCGTTGCTCTCGCATCATGCGCGCGTGCCGCTCCTGGAGACTCTCGAGGGAGAGCATCGTGCGCACTTCCGCCCGCGAGTCGGCGCCGCCGA
>JBBRUE010000956.1:0-2793 GCA_038248085.1 Myxococcales bacterium
CGACGAGTCGCGCGCGCAGGCTCATGTGCGGGCCGCCTCGAGGTCGAAGAGGTAACCCACGCCGCGCTGGGTGCGGATCATCGCGCTGCCCGGCAGGCCCGCCGCGTCGAGCTTCTTACGCAACCGCCCCACGAAGACGTCGAGCACGTTCGAGTCACGCTCGGCGTCCTCGTTGTACAGCCGCTCGGCGAGCTGACTGCGCGACCAGCTCACCCCGGGCTTGAGGGCGAAGAGCTCGAGCAACGAGAACTCGTGGGCGGTGAGCTCGAGGGGCACCCCGTCCACCCGGGCGATGCGCGCCCCGAGGTCGAGCTCGAGGCGCCCGGCGGTCAGCACGTTCGAGCCCTGGCCGTACTCGCGCCGCAGCAGCGCCCGCACGCGCGCCAGCAGCTCTTCGAAGGCGAAGGGTTTGACGAGGTAGTCGTCGCCCCCCGCGTTGAGGCCGGCGACGCGATCGTGCACCTCGCCCAGCGCGGTGAGGAGGAGCACCGGCGTGCGCACGCGCCGCTCGCGTAACGTGCGCAGCACCGTCAGTCCGTCCATCGCGGGGAGCCCTCGGTCGAGGATGATGCCGTCGAAGGCCACCTCGGTCGCGAGGTGCAGCGCGTCTTCCCCGTCGTGCACCACGTCGACGGTGAAGCCCTCTTCGGTGAGCCCCTGCGCGACGCTGCGCGCGAGGGACACCGTGTCTTCAGCGAGGAGCAACCGCATGGGTCAACTCTGCTCTCCCTCGCCCCGGAACGGGGAGCGGGTTGGGGTGAGAGGGGCTGATTTCACTTCGGGATGCGCACGCCGTGCTCGCCGAAGTCGCCTTGTTCTGCACGCACGTGGCACGCCGCGCAGTTGGCCGCGGTGCCGATGGCCTTCCGCGCGTAGACGGCCCTCGAGATCTCGTCGTGCTCGTGGCGCCACCACGACAGCTCGGTGATGCGCAGCGGGGACTGCGCCTGCGGAGGCCCGGCCCACGTGGCGAGGAAGGTCTCGAGCTTTGCGCGCGCAGGCGCGTCGACCTCCGCGTTCTGGCCGAAGTGATCAGTCAGCCCACCGAGCAGCTTCTGCCACGAGCGCGCCGGGAGCATGCGGGGCGGGTAGGCGAGGTGACAGCTTCCGCACTCGGCCTGGTAGGCGGCCCAGCCCGGTGCTGCACGCGCGCTCGCATCGGAGCGGCCCCCGCGCTGCTCGCCCTTCTCGTCGTCGTCGTCATCATCATCGTCAGCGCGCGAGACGAGGGGAACGAGGGTCAACGCGGCGATCACTGCGGGAAAGATGAACCAGGTGCGCTTCATGAGGGTGGCTCCAGTCAGAGGGAAGAGACGTACGAGATGAAGTCGGCCTTCTCGGCGGGGCTGCAGACGCGGCCGAGCACCTGCTTGCAGTTGCGCTCGAACCAGCGCTCGGTCTTCACGGGGTCGGTGAAGCGGTCGGGGTTGGCCGAGGGCGAGAGCGGCTCGATGCGCTTGCCCACCGGGGAACGGCCCTGGGTCCGCGGGTCGTCGGTGTGGCAGGTCGCGCACGAGGTCGGCGTGCCGTTGCGATCGTGCGCTTCGAAGTAGAGGGTCTTCCCGCGCGCGGCGTCGGCGGCGAAGGCGGGCACGGTGGCGCGGGCCTCGGCGCTGTACTTCTCGAACACCGCCCCCCGGGGCGCGGCGGCCTCGGCCTCACCGATGGGCATGATGCGCCAGAGCAGCATCACCACCGCCAGCGCGAGTCCCGCCGCCGCGATGAAGCCGAGCGTGCGGGCGAAGAGGGTCGGCTCGCCCTGCAGCGGCGCCGCGTCGGGAGCGCGCTTGAAGCCCGTCACCATGCCCGCGACGAGGTTCTGCTTCTCGAGGAACGACGAGAGCACCACGCCGGCGACGTGGAACACCACGAGCACCGGGAGCAGCCACGCCGCGGCTTCGTGCACCTCCTTGACCGCGTGGGCGCCGTCCTTCGAGAGCAGCGCGGAGAGCGGTCCACCGAACTCCGGGCCCAGCGCGGTGAAGAGGCCGGTGAGCGTCACCACCAGCACCGTCGCCAGCAGCGTCACCACCATCAGCGCGCCCAGCGGGTTGTGACCGACGTGTCCCGGGGGCCGGCCCTTCACGTACGCGCGGACGTAGGTCAGCACTTGCTGCGGCGAGCGCACGAAGTCGGTGAAGCGCGCGTGCGTCGAGCCGACGAAGCCCCACACCACGCGGAACACCACGAGGCCCAGCAGCGCCAGGCCCAGCCGCGTGTGCAGCGGCGTGCTGGCGTCATCCTCCGTGGTGAGAAACGCGGCCAGCACCAGCCCGCCCATCGCCCAGTGGCCCAGCCGCACCGCGAGGTCCCACACCTTGACGCGCTTGTTCTCCATGACGTGCCTCCGTGCCCGGAAGAGGTCCGGACAAGAGGCACCGTAGAGAGGCGCAGATGAACCGAAGATGAACGGCGCAACCCGCCGCCTTCACTGGGGGAACCGGGAGCGTCTACTTCGCGGGCGTGGGCACGCTCCCGGGGAAGGCCTGCTGTGCCCCGTCGCGGAAGGCGCTGTAGATCGTCGACTCGAGGTTCCGCAGCAACCGCTGCACGTGCTTCTCGTCGCCGTCGATCAACATCACCGCGTCTTCGTTCTTCGCGTTGACCGGGTAGCCGCCGAGCAGCTCGCCCGAGCCCAGGTCGAACACCAGCACGTCGGCGCGGTACCGGCCGCTGGCGAAGGTGCGCGACTCGAGCGTCAGCCGCGGCTGTACGAACTCGCGCACGCGAATGACCAGCGCGTACTTCACCCGTTCACACGCCGCGAGGTAGCCCTCGACGCCGGTGGGCATC
>JBBRUE010000957.1:0-2787 GCA_038248085.1 Myxococcales bacterium
ACCTGCTTGACCAGCACGGGGGTGTCGGTGCCCAACTGCCGTCCGGCGTGCGTCTCCACGAATCCGCCCGAGGGGCCGACGCGACGCACGAGACGGTAGGCTGCCACGCTCTGCTCGCTTCCCTGAGTTGCGACCGCGACAGAAAAAGTTGCCACCTGATTGTAGAGCCCGGAGGTCGAGCTGAGTCATGATTTCGAGACTTTCTGCATGGGTGCACGTTGACCCAGCGTGCTCGAAATCGAATCGGAGAGGTCGGCTGGGGACAGAACCAACTCGAGGCTGCTGGCCGAAGCAGCGCTCCGCTCAAAGGACACGAATGCGACGTTCACTGATGGCAGCAGTGCTGGCGCTGGCGGGGTGCGGGCCGGTCGAAGTGCGGATCGACGAGACCAAGGGGTTGCCTTCGGTGAAGGGGCAGACCGAGGTGACGATCAGCACCGGCTTCACCTGCGGCCAGTCGCTGCCGGCGGGCGACAAGATGGTGAGCACGCGGGTGGTGGCTGGCGGTTGCGAGTTCACCTTCGATGACACGCTCGAGGTGCTCAAGGCGTCCGACTACCAGCAGATCGGCGAACTCAAGGTGGCCTCCAACCTCGTGCAGCGCGTGGAGCTGTCGATTCAGAAGCTCGACCTGCTCGACGCGGCGACCGGCGCGAAGCTCGACCTGGCGACGCGGGTGACCTCAGTGGTGCTCTCGGTCAACGGTCAGCAGGTCGCCGACAAGGCTGCGCTGGGCTCGCTCCCCACGGTGGTGAAGCTCGAGGGCGCGGCGCTGACACCGATCAAGGCGAAGGTCGATCAACGCTTGCCGGTGTCGGTGGCGGTGAAGTGCGTCGCGGTGCTGCCCGACAGCCCGAAGCCCCCCGAGAAGCTGAAGGTCGACTACGAGGCGCAGCCGGCGATCATCCTCGGGCCGGGCGAAGTGAAGATCTTCTGAAGGACCACGATGCCCAGCGCGAACCCGTCAGTGCGCGGTCTCGAGGATCCGCTGGAGCGCGTTGGCGTCCTGCGTGCGGCCGAGGTGGTTGACGACATCGAGCCTTGATCAATCAGTTGCCACATCAGCGAAAGAACGAACCAGGGCTCGAGCGTCGAGCCGGTGCGTTGCGTTGGCCGACATGAGCGGTCCATCAGGTGTCCTCCCACGGGTGGATCAACTGCCGCCCCTGCATCAGGGCTCCTTCAACCGATCGATGTCGAAGGCGTAGCCGAGGGCCCGTTCGACATCCCACGCGCGCTCGTCGGAGAGTTCCCCGATCTTCGAAGACAATCGGCTGATGGCGACCGCGTGAAGGTTGTCGACGTTCGCGACAGACACCCGCTGGAGCCCCTCCTCGACGCCCAGCTCGACCTCCACCGGGATGTTGCGAATCGTGGTGCTGACCTCTGCGACCGTCACCCGCTTCAGAATCCGATAGGCCTGATTGCGCGAGAGCAACAGGACCGGCCTGCGCCCGATCGGCTCTGGAAGTTCAGCCCACCAGAGCTCGTACTGCTTCAACGCTTCGCCTTCTTCTTGCGGGGCGCTGCTTCCCAGGTGGAAGGGTCGACGTCGATGTCGGCACCTTCCTGCGGTTGCTTTCGGTACGCCCGCTCCATGTCCTGCTCCAGCCGCTCGTTCAACGCCCGGCGGATTGCCTCGCGGATGAACTCTGAGCGCTTTCGAGCGCTCGGCGGGGCGACCCGGTTCAGGCGAGCGATGGTGCGATCGTCGAGTTCAACGATGACTTGCTGCATATAGAGTAAAATATAGAGGTCCGCATACTGCTGCAAGACGCGTCGAACACCGCTGTCGAACACCGCGACGCCGTTCGCCACGCGCGCGCCGGGCCTCCAGGCCTCGCGGCCGGGCGAATCAAGCGTGGCCGCCGATGAAAGAACTCCGGCTCGAGCTGGCCCGCGCTGAAGCGCCGCCGCGCCCGCATCGTCGCCACGCTGGGGCCCGCGTCGTCGTCCGACGAGGTGATCGCGAAGCTGATCATCGCGGGCGTCGACGTCTTCCGGCTCAACTTCTCCTACGGCGCTCACGAAGGGCACGGGCAGAACATCGAGCGGGTGCGGCGCATCGCCGCCGCGCTCGGGCGCCACATCGCGATCCTCGGCGATCTCTGCGGTCCGAAGATCCGCGTGGGCACCTTCGAGGGCGGCGGCATCGACCTGAAGACCGGCGACACCGTCACGGTGACCACCCGCGACGTCACCGGCCACGCGGGCCTGGTGCCTTCGAGTACGCCGAGCTCGCCAACGACCCCAGCGAGGCGATGTCGCGGACGACCTCGCTGTTGAGCCGCGACCTCCAGGTCAGAGCCGTCGTGGTGCCCACCCGCGCCGGGCGCACCGCGAGGCTGGTGTCGGCCGAGCGCCCCGCGGCGCCCATCGTCGCGCTCACCTCCGACCCCGTGCTCGCCCGCCGCCTCTCGCTGTGCTGGGGCCTCATCGCCGCAGTGAAGACCGAGGAAGAGCTGCGCCAGCCCCAGCAGGCGGGCCTCGACGTCGTGCGCCAGTTCGGCCTGGCCGCGACCGACCAGCCGGTACTGCTGGTGTGGGATGCCTCGAGCGGCCCGGGGAGCCGCGTCGAGCTGACGGGTCGATTCTCCACGCGTGAGCGCAAGCGGCGCGTTCTTGCGCGATCGCAAAGTCGCGCCCCGGGCCCCGCACGGAATCAGAACGTCGTCGACGACTCCGCCCTCAAGGCCGCCGTGGAGACGCTCGCTCTCCGTCGAGGCCTCCATCAGCACCTTCGCCTTCCCTCGAGCCCCCAGCACCTCTTTGAATCGGCCTCGCTCG
>JBBRUE010000958.1:0-2784 GCA_038248085.1 Myxococcales bacterium
AGGTGCCCGACAAGCAGCCGATGAAGGTCGTCGCCGCCGAAGGCCGCCCGCGCGCGCCCAGCAGGCCGGTGAAGGATCCCGGCGGGGGCCCGCTGCTCGCGGCGAAGGATCTCGCCGGTCGGATCTTCGGCGGGCCGGGCACGATGGGCGTGATGGGGCCCGGCGGCCTGGGCAAGGATCTCGAGGGCGCGCTGGGCAACGTGGTGGCTGCCAACGGCGACGGCAACGGCGGCTGGTCGATTCGCGGCAACGGCGCTGGCGGGCCCGGCGGTGATCCGGTGCAGATCGGCGGCATTCCCCGCTCGGGGATCGCCAGCCGGAAGAACGTCGGGGCGCTGTGTTCGGGCCCGGGGCCCTGCAAGACGAGCGAGGGGCCGTCGTTGACGCCCGAGCCTCCGTTCGGCTGCACGCCCGACGGCAGCGGCGCGACGTGCATGGACAAGGAGCTGATCCGCAAGGTGATCAACGGCCACCGTGATCAGATCCGCTATTGCTACGAGCTCGCGCTGCAGCAGGCCCCGGCGCTGGCGGGCAAGGTGTCGGTGGCCTTCGCCGTCGCGTCGTCGGGCGCCGTCGCCGCGGCCCGGGTCGAGAACAGCAGCGCGCGCAGCGAAGCCCTCAGCGACTGCCTCGTCTCTCGCGTGCGCACCTGGCAGTTCCCGGTGGGCAAGAGCGCCGCCGGCTACCGCGTGACGTACCCGTTCATCTTCAAGCCGTCGGGTGGGTGACGCCCTCGTTCAGAACGTCGGGCCCAGCGAGATGCGCACCGTCGGCTGCACACCCGGCGTGCCCAGCGGGGGCTGGGTGAAGCCCGGCAAGGCGATGACCTCGGCGTCGGTGACCGTGGCGCCGAAGAACGACGTCGACCCGTTCGCTCGCGACAGTCCGTACCAGGTGGTGAAGCCCATCCCCACCGAGAGCGCGAAGCGGCTCACCCGCCAGCCGTAGCCGACTTGCACGCCGGGCCCGACCATCAGCATCGACTGCGCGGGGAGTGAGAAGGCCGAGGCGCGGGCATCGAGGTAGAACCCTTCGAACGGCTTCTCCAGCACGTAGTAGCGGAAGCCGGCGTCGCCTCCGAATTGCCCGAGCGGTCCTCCCCCGACGTTCGCGAAGACGCTGAACCCCGCGCCGAGGTGGAGATCGCCCTCGACCCACAACGTCAGCGCGAAGAGGCTCAGCGGCGCGAAGTACAACGCGAAGGTCGCCGGTGGCGGCGGCGGAACGGGTGGTCTTCCCCGGGGCACGAGCACCCGCGCCTGCGGCGGACCCACGTACACCTCGCTCGGCACCAGCGGAGGTCGAAGCGCCTCGGGGCCGGCGACCAACGGCGGCGTGGTCGACAGCAACACGCTCAGGACGACGGGCCACATGCGCGTCGAGCCTACCCACGGCGCAGTCCGAACGAGCAGTTGATCACCCAGGTGAACTCCTGTTCAGTTTCGCCGATGCGCCCCCAGCTCCCCATCGACTTCTCAGACGCGGCGTCAGTCGAGGTGCACGAGGCCCTGCGCGCGTGTCACCCGGTGGTGCGGGCGTGGTTCCACGAGACGCTCGGCGAGCCCACCGAGCCGCAGATCCGCGGGTGGCCGCTCATTCGCGAAGGCCGCGACGTGCTGATCGCCGCGCCCACCGGCTCGGGCAAGACGCTCACCGCCTTCCTCGCCTGCCTCGACGAGCTCTTCCGCGCCGCCGCCGAGGGCCGCCTCACCGACGAGACGCGCGTCGTCTACATCTCTCCGCTCAAGGCGCTGGGCAACGACGTGCAGAAGAACCTGCTGCTGCCGCTCGCGCAGCTGCGGGAGCGCGCGAAGCTCGCGGGCTTCGCGCTCCCTGACATTCGCGTGATGGTGCGCACCGGCGACACCCCGGCCTCCGAGCGCGCCGCGATGGTGAAGAAGCCGCCGCACATCCTCATCACCACGCCCGAGTCGCTGTACCTGTACCTCACCGCGAACAAGAGCCGCGAGACGCTCCGCGGCGTGCAGACCGTGGTGGTCGACGAGATCCACGCGCTCGCCCGGGACAAGCGCGGCTCGCACTTCGCGCTCTCGCTGGAGCGACTCAAGGCGCTGACCGGCCGCCCGCCCCAGCTGATCGGTCTCTCGGCGACCACCCGGCCGCTCGATCGCCTCGCCCACTTCCTGGTGGGGGAACCCCGGGAAGGCCGCGCGCCGTGCGTGGTGGTCGAGGTCGGCCACGTGCGCCCCTGGGAGCTGTGGCTCGAGACGCCCGAAGACGAGCTCACCGCTGCGCCCACCCACGAGATGTGGGGCCAGATGTACGACCGCGTCGTCGCGCTGTCGGCGCAGCACCGCACGATGTTGATCTTCTCCAACACGCGCCGGCTCGCAGAGCGCGTGGCCCACGATCTCGGAGAGCGCCTCGGCCACGACAAGGTCGCCGCCCACCACGGCAGCATGGCCCGTGAGCTGCGGCTGGCGGCGGAAGATCGGCTCAAGGCCGGCACGCTGAAGATCATGGTCGCCACCGCCAGCCTCGAGCTCGGCCTCGACGTCGGGTCGATCGACCTCGTGGTGCAGCTCGGCAGCCCGCGCAGCATCGCGGTGATGTTGCAGCGCCTGGGCCGCAGCGGTCACCACAAGGCGGCCATCTCCAGGGGTGTGCTCTTCGCCATGACGCGCGACGAGCTGGTGGAATGCACCGCGCTGCTCTCGGCCATCGCGCGCCGCAACCTCGACGCCGTGCGCATGCCCGAGAAGCCGCTCGACGTGCTCGCGCAGCAGGTGGTGGCCGAGGTCGCGGCGAAGGAGTGGAAGGAAG
>JBBRUE010000959.1:0-2772 GCA_038248085.1 Myxococcales bacterium
AGCCGAGCACGATGCGCAGGGCCAGCGTCTCGGCCTGCTCTTCCGGCAACGTCTCGAGCAGCGAGCGCACGGCGACGCGGCGGCGCTCGGCCTCGACGGACTCGTTCTGTGTCGGGTCGACCGCGAAGGCGTCGGGGTCGATGGCGTCGTCCACCCGGTCCATGCGGATACCGGCGCGGCGGCGCGCGGCGAGCGCGGTGCGGGTGACGATGCGCGAGGCGAAGTGGCCCACGGTGCACTCCCCGCGGAACGCCGGGAGCGACTGCACCAGCCCGATGAGCGACTGCTGCACCACGTCGTCGACGTCGGCGTGGGTGCTGCCCATCAACGAGCGCGCGGCGCGGATCATCGACGGCGCGAGCTGCTTGAGGAGCTGCCCCGTCGCGGCGGTGTCACCCCGGACCGCCCGCTCCACCAGGGTCTCGAGCGCGGGCACGGAGCGGAGCGTCGGGAGCGTCACGGAGAACAGGTAGCAGGCAGAGGTCCCGAGCGATCACCCGGGCCTTCAGAATTACTCAACCTGCTGATTTCAAAGGGCTCCATCAGTGCCGTTTGAGGCTGCGAATGGCCTCGGCCGCCTCGTCCTGGCCGCAGTTCCTGGTGCCCTCTTTCGACGACTCCGAGAGCTCGCGCAGCGCCGCGATGGCGTCCGCGTCACCCAGCGCGCCGAGCCGAAGCGCCGCCCGCGCGCGCACGTCGCACGACTTCGAGCCCAGCGACGCCGCATAGCGGGCCGGGAGATTGAGGCCCTTCGTGCGCCCGGTCTGGTCGAGGTAGCGCAGCGCGCCCCACTGGCGATCGGACGGCGGCTCCTTCGCGAACCGAACGAAGGTCGCGTCGACCAGCGCGGGCGGCAGCAGCGCGAGCCAGTCTGACACCTCGGGGTCGGTCTCGGAGGCGGCGAAGCCTTCCACCAGGGTCTCGAGCACCGCTTCACGCGCGGGAAACAGCGCCTGGTAGGTCGACTGCCGCAACAGCGCGCGCGCGTCGTCTTCGCGGCCCAGCTCGTGGAGCGCCCCCACCTTCAGCGAGAGCAGCACCGGGTACAGCCCCTTCGCGTCGTTCAACACCGCGTCGATGGTGGTGAGGGCCTCGGCCGGCTTGCCCGCGCGGAGCTCCTCTTCGGCGCGCTCCACCGTCGTCGACGGCCACAGCGCCCACGCCAGCGGCACCAACAGGGTCAGCCCGGCGGTGAGCGCGAGGCTCTGCTTGAACTGGCGATCGAGCCTGCGTGCGAGGCGCCCCATCACCTCCAGGCCCTGCCGGCTGCGCTGGCCGAAGCTCTGCGCAGTGTCCTTCACCGCGCTCAGCGTCTGCGTCGTCACCGCGCTGAGCACCAGCCGGGTCTGCGTCGAGAGCGCGAGCTGGTCGGCCGGGAGCACGCTGCGCAGCGCCTCCACCAGCGCGGCGCCGTCCTTCGGGCGGTTGGCGGCCTTCTTCTCGAGGCACTGCATCACCAGCTTCAGCAGCAGCGGGTACGGCAGCACGTGCGGCGCCACGGCGTCGAGCGGAGGCGGCAGCTCGCGCACGTGCTGCTCGAGGTAGTCGCGCGCCTCGGGGCCCTCGAAGGGCAGCCGGCCGGCGAGCATGCGGAAGGCCACCACGCCGAACGCGTACACGTCGGTGCGCGGGTCGACGGGCTGGGCCATCGCCTGCTCGGGCGCGACGTAGGCCGGCGTGCCCACCGCCTGGCCGGGGAGGCTCATGAAGGGGTCGGTGCCCGGGAGGATCTCCGGCTTGGCGGGGCCCGCGTCGGTGTCGAGCTCCATCAAGCGCGCGATGCCGAAGTCGAGGAGCCGCGCCTGCTCGCCGCGCGGGCCGGGGCCGATGACGATGTTCTGTGGCTTGAGATCGCGGTGAATGATGCCGCGCTCGTGCACCGCGGCGAGCCCCTCGGCGAGCTGGAGCAGGATGCGGATCGCCCGCCGCGGCTCGAAGGGCCCCATGCGCAGCGCGCTCTCGAGCGTCTCGCCCTCGGCCAGCTCGAGCACCAGCACCGTGCCGTCGCGCTTGTTGGTCTCGAAGTCGATGACCCGCACCACCGAAGGGTGATCGACGGTCGAGAGCAGCTGCGCCTCGCGGCGGAAACGCTCGCCCATCGCCGGCTGCGACGAGAGATCGCGCTTGAGCACCTTGAGGGCGACCTGGCGGCCGAGCGAGACCTGCTCGGCGAGGAAGACCTCGGCCATGCCCCCGCCCCCGAGGTGACGGATCAGCTTGAAGCGCCCTCCCAGGACGAGGCGGTCCTTCTCCTTCGGCACGTCGCGAGGTCTACCTCGCCCGGGCCGGGGCCGTCATGTTTCCGGCCCGCGCTCGGATCATTCGGCGAGGGCGAACGCCAGCCTGCGGCTTCACGCCGCGCGGGGGTGGGCGACGCGCGAGAGCTGCGCTTCGAACCAGTTGCGATCCCGCGCGTACGAGAGCGCCACCTCGGCTTCGATCTCCCCGCGCACCAGCAACTGCATGAGCGACTGGTCAGCGGTGCGCGCGAGCATCGGCCCGAGCTGGCCCAACGCGCCGTCGCGCACGAAGCCCTTCACGGCCTCGGAGCCGGGGAGCAGCTCCCAGCACAGGCTCCGGCCCTGGGTGGTGTTGGGCACCAGGCTCTGCGCGAAGACGCCGCGGAGCACTGACGCCACCGACGAGGGCTTGCCGGGCGCGAGATCGACCAGCTTCTGCACCGCGGCGACCGCGGTCCGCGCGTGCAGCACGCCCAACACCAGCCGGCCCCGGTCGGCCAGGCCGATCGCCGCCGCGAGGGTCTCGGGGTCG
>JBBRUE010000960.1:0-2760 GCA_038248085.1 Myxococcales bacterium
GCTGCTCCGTGACCCAGCGGATGCGGGCAAGGGCACCGTCCGCTGGGAGTTCGACGCCGATGGTGACTTCCGCACCCAGCTCGCCAGCCGCGACGATGTACGCGTCTTCACCTGCGGCCTCGTGGTCCGCGGCTTCGACGTCGACGAGGGACTCCCGCTCGACCTCACGCGCCTGGTGAGCCAGCCCGTGCTCGAGACCGAGGGGCTCACGTGACTGTCAGCCTCATTAATATGAGCCGCCGCTGCCACGTCTTCGTGCTGGCCCACGAGGTGTACTGCGCGGCGCTGGGCCGCTGCGCGTGTCGCACAGGCACCCGCCGAGTCGCCTCTTCGTTGACCATCGCGTCGGGAATCACGGTGGTGGTCGAAGACGCGGCTCTTGCCGTGCCCGAGCTCGTTCGCGCAGTCCGCGAAGGCTCGCTCTCTGTGAAGCGAGGTGCCTCGTGAGTGGACAGCTTCTGTCGTCGAAGGTCGTCATCGTCGAAGAGGAGCCGCGCGTCCGCGGCATTACCTCCGTCCCCACCTCTGTCGCTGGAGCCGTAGGCGTCACTGAGCGCGGCCCCATTGGCGAGGCGGTGCTCTGCAGTTCCTTCGACGAGTTCCAGACTCACTTCGGAGCTTTCACGCCTGACTCCGACCTCGCCCTTGCGGCGATGGGCTTCTTCGAGAACGGTGGGAGTCAGCTCTGGGTCGTTCGCACGGTGCACTACTCGGACGTTTCGCAACCGAGCACTGCGACTGCGCAGCGCGCGATGGGCTTCGTCATTGCGGGCGGAGGTCCGACGCCGGCCGTGCTGACGGGCTCCGCAGCCAGCCCCTTCTCCCTGCAGAACGGCGACCGCATGGTGCTCTCGGTCAATGGCGCCGCCGACGGTGCAGCGGTGTTCTCGGGGGCGTCAGCGTCGCTCTCCACCGGCGCCGGACCATTCGCGCTGGCCGACGGCATGACGCTGTTCCTGCGCGTCGACGGCGGTCCCGAGCAGCAAGTCGCCTTTGCGGCCATCGACTTCGCCAATGTCGCGCAGGCGACCGCCACCGAGGTCGCCGCCGCAATCAACGCCTCCATCATCGGAGGCAAGGCCACCGCGCGCCCGGGGCTCACCCTCACCAGCGACAGCGCCGGCACATCGAGCCGCATGCAGGTGACGGGTGGCACGGCGAACACGCCCCTCGGCTTCCCGGCGTCTGTAGCGCAAGGCACTGGCAACGTCGCGGACCTCCGCGCTGTCACCGTTGATGAGGTGAAGGCAGCAGTCGAGACTGCGGTGCCTGGCGTGCTGATCGACCCCGGAGTCGGAGGCGTCGTCGCGCTGCGTACGCTCACCATGGGCGTGGCGGCCACGCTCCAGGCGCGGGCGACGACGGCGGCAGGCTTCGGCCTCGACACCTTGGCGCACGCCGGGGTCGCCTCTGGCGCGGCCAATGCGATTCGCGTCGAGGGGAAGGACCCAGGCGCGTACGGCAACCGCCTCGAGGTCGAGGTCCGCGCGGCCACCAACAGGAGCGCGACCGCCTTCGACCTCCTGGTCGTCGAGGACGGCACGTACCGCGAGAGCTTCCCTAACCTGACGCTGGTGCGCGCCGACGCGCGCTTCGTAGCGACCATCGTCAACGACCCGGCGAATGGCTCGCTCTACGTGAAGGTGACGGCGCTCCTTCAGACGGTGCCGTCGCCGCAGGCCATCAGCCTGGCCGGAGGCAACGACGGGCTCTCCAGCCTCGACGACAACGACTTCATCGGCAGCGAGCTCGCCAAGACGGGGCTGCATGCGCTGGACTCAGTGCAGGAGTTGTCGCTGCTCCTCGTGCCCGGCCGCGCGACGCCGGCCGCCCACCTCGCGATGGTGCAGTACGCGGAGGTCGCTCGCGACGGCATGGTGTTCGCCATCCTCGACCCTCCGGCCGGGCAGAGCGCGACGGGCATCGTCACCTACGTCAGCACCACCGCGGCGCTCGAGCGCCTCTCGGAGTTCGCGGCCCTATACTGGCCGCGCGTCAGCGTCCTCAACCCGGCGAAGAGCGTCTTCGGCTCCGCCGGCCAGGTGGTGGTGCCGCCCTCGGGCATCATCGCAGGCGTGTTCTCGCGCACCGACACTGCGAGGCCTGGTGGCGTGTACGACGCGCCGGCGGGCATCGAAGCGGGGCGCATGTTCGGCGTGCTGGGCTTCGAGACGGACGAGGTGCTGGAGGAGAAGAAGCGCGACCTCGTGTACCCGCACCGCGTCAACCCGCTCACCACCGGGCCGGGCCTGCCGCGCTTCGTCGACGGCAGCCGCACGCTGAAGGGCGACGGCAACTTCCCGTACGTCGGCGAGCGCCGTGGCGTCATCTTCATCGAGCGCAGCTTGAAGCAGGGGCTGGAGTTCGCGCGGCACAAGGCGAACACCGAGGCGCTCCGCGCGCAGGTGCGGCGCACCATCACGGCCTTCTTGCTGGCGCAGATGAACAACGACGCCTTCCGCAGCCGCGACCCGGCGAAGGCCTTCTTCGTCGACGTGTCCGACGCGCTGAACACGCCGTCGGTCATTTTCGCGGGGAAGCTCATCGCTCGCGTCGGGTTGGCCACCAACAAGCCGGCCGAGTTCATCATTCTCCGCATCAGCCAGGACACGCGGGCCCTCGAGGCCGAGCTGGCCGGCGGGAATCCCTGAAGGAGTCACCCATGGCCGTTATCGGCAACCCGCGCAGCTTCCACAAGAAGTTCAAGTACGTGGTGGAGATCGACGGCTTCCACCACGCGGGCTTTCAGAAGTGCAGCGA
>JBBRUE010000961.1:0-2728 GCA_038248085.1 Myxococcales bacterium
CTTCGACCCGCCGCGCAAGAACTTCCTCGGCACGTTGTCGGAAGTGTCGAGCGACGCCGTCACGGTGGAGGTGGAGGGCGCGGGCCCGTTCACCATCCTGCTCAAAGACATCGCCCGCGCGAACCTGGAATTTCAGCCGTAACCACATACAGGCCTCCATCCGGAGGTCGAGGAAAAGGAAGACCCCATGACCCCAGCACCTGCCGCGCTCCGCCTCGATGACGTCCTCACGCAAGTCGCGAAGGACAAAGGCATCGACAAGGCGATCCTCATCTCGACGCTCGAAGACGCGATGAAGACGGCCGCCAAGAAGCACTTCGGCCAGGACCGCGCGCTCGAGGCCAAGTTCGAGGCCGCGAAGGGCGTCGTCGAGATCTTCCAGGCGATCACCGTGGTCGACCAGGTCGTCGACCCGATCACCGGGGTCAACCAGATCACCGTCGGCCAGGCCGCCAAGCAGGGCATGGAAGTGCAGCCCGGCGATGAGCTCGTCTTCCAGATCTTCTACCGCGACGAAGACGCGGCCGAGGCCAAGGCGCAGGACGAGCAGTACGGCGACATCCTCGGGCTCAAGACCTTCCGCCGGGGGTTCGGCCGCATCGCCGCGCAGACCGCGAAGCAGGTGCTCCTGCAGCGCACGCGCGACGTCGAGCGCGAGAACGTCTTCAACGAGTACAAGGACCGCAAGGGCGAGATCGTCACCGGCATCGCCCGCCGCCTCGAGCGCGGCAACCTGATCGTCGACCTCGGCCGCGCCGAGTCGGTGCTCCCGGTGCGCGAGCAGGTGCCCCGCGAGGTGTACCGCCCGGGCGACCGCGTGCAGGCCTTCGTGCTCGACGTGCTCCGCGAGTCGAAGGGCCCGCAGATCATCCTCTCGCGCGCGTCGGTGAACCTGCTGACCAAGCTCTTCGAGATGGAAGTGCCGGAGATCGCCGAGGGCATCGTGGTCATCGAGGCCGCCGCGCGTGAGCCGGGTCGCCGCTCGAAGATCGCGGTCAGCTCGCGGGACGCCGACGTCGACCCGGTCGGCGCGTGCGTCGGCATCAAGGGCAGCCGCGTGCAGGCCGTGGTGCAGGAGCTCCGCGGCGAGAAGATCGACATCGTGGAGTTCGACGAGGACCCCGCGCGCTTCGTGTGCGCCGCGCTGGCGCCCGCCGAGGTCAGCCGGGTGATCATCGATGAGGCCAACCACGCGATGGAGATCATCGTGCCCGACGACCAGCTCTCGCTGGCCATCGGCCGCTCGGGGCAGAACGTGCGCCTCGCGGCGCAGCTGACCGGGTGGAAGCTCGACATCAACTCCGAGTCGCGCGTGAAGGAAATGCGCGAGTTCGCCGACCGCTCGCTGGGCGTGCTCCCCGGCGTCACCGACCTGCTGGTCGAGACGCTCTACGCCCACGGCTTCCGCATGGCGAAGGACATCGCCGAGGCGAACCCCGAAGTGCTCGCGCAGATCCCCGGCATCGAGGCCGCCAAGGTCGCCCCGATGCAGGAGACCGCCCGCAAGCAGATGGTCACCGACGCCATCGAGCTCGAGAAGATGCAGAAGGACCGCGAGCAGCGCCGCCTCGAGGAGGAGCGCCGTCACCCCGACGAGCTCAGCCAGGACGAGCGCCTCTCGCGCGTGCGCGGCATCGGCACCACCAACGTCGACTCGTTCAAGCTGGCCGGCTTCGGCACCGTGGAGGAGATCGTCAAGGAGATGGATCTCACCCGCATCGGCAACGTGGCGGGCATCGGCATCAAGAAGGCCCGGCAGATCAAGGCCGCTGCCGAGCACTACATGAACGAAGAGAACAAGCGCCGCGCCGAGCTCGACGCGGTCAAGAAGGCCCAGGCCCCGCTGGTCGTGCCCACGCCCGCCGCGCCCTGAAACGACCTGATCGACCGGGGCGCCCCGTCAGTTCTGACGGGGCGCTTCGACTTCAAATGACGCAGTAGAGAGGACGTACCCCACCGTGGAAAAGGAGCTCACGCCACCCGTCAGGACTTGCGTGGGCTGTGGAAAGAAGCAGGCCAAGTGCCTGCTCCGGAGACTGGTTCTCGACGAGAAGAACCAGCCGCTGTTGGACAGGACACAAGACGCCCCTGGCAGGGGGGCGTATCTCTGTGGACCAGGCTGCTTGAGTGCAGCCGTGAAGAGGAAGGCCTTCCAGCGGGCCTTCAAGAGGAACGTGGCGCTGGATGTGACCAACCTGGAGGCGGCCTTCCTGCAGCAACCATCTGACTAGTCATCACATTTGGTTCGCTGTCCGCTCCGGTCGCCCGTAGTCGATCACATTCTGGCCGTGCCAACCGTGGGCTGGGCATCAAGCGCCCCCTCGCCACGGCCCTTCACCATTCCTTTCCCCTTTCTCTCGTCATCTGAAGTACGCGGAGCCCCGCCCATGTCAAAGAAGCGCGTCCACGAAATCGCCAAAGAACTCAAAGAAAAATACGGCATTGAGTTCGACAATAAGCAGGTCGTCACCGAGCTCGTCAGCCTCGGGTACGACGTGAAGAGCCACTCGTCGTCGCTGGAAGACGACCAGGCCGTCGCCGCCGTCCAGAAGATCGTCGAGAAGCGCAAGCCGAAGGCCGCGCCCGCGGCCGTCGCGCCCAAGGGCTTCGTCGTGCGCCGCAAGGTGGGCGACAACATGGTGGCGACGTCGATCGCCGCCGGGGCGAAGGTCGATCTGCCGCACACGCCGGCCGCCCATGCACCGCTGCCGGCCTTCGCCGCCGCGGC
>JBBRUE010000962.1:0-2725 GCA_038248085.1 Myxococcales bacterium
ACAACGATGCACGGTCGACGAGCTTGCCGCGAACTTCTCGTGGGCCGTTTTGAAGCCGAAGTCTGCGCGCGGCTTCTGGGTGGCGATGCTCGAGAAGTTGGCGCTGTTGAAGATCGCCCGCTGGAGCGCGCCGGCCTTGAGCACCGCTTCGCTGCGCCGAACCACCATGCCGCGGGGCGCCTCGTCAGGATCTGCGTCGCTGCTTATGTCAGTCATGGTCGAATCCGAAGACAGGCTTAATGCAAGGTCATAGCCATTCTGTAAGTACTTTGAAAATGGAAGTTTATGAAGAATTGGCTTCTAAAACTCAATCAAAACGAATGACCCAATCGGTCAGTATGGGACGCGCGGATCGGATCAGCGCCGCTGGCTACTTCAATCAATTGGATGTAGCGGGTCCTTCAATACGAAAGGGAGACACCATGCGAGCCGACGATCTTGATCAACGGGAACTCCTCGAGCTGGACCCTGAGGGGGGCGTCATCAAGTTCGCGGGCCAGCGGGCGCTGCTGCTCGACGCGGTGGCGATGGGGTTGTTGCGGAAGTACCTCGTGGAGAACTTCGGCCTGCTGGCCGCGCGCACGGTGCTGACCCAGTTCGGCTTCGCCCACGGGTGGCGCCTCGCGGAGGCGATGGAGACCCAGTTCAAGTGGGACACCGACGAGGACTGGCGCAACGCCGGGGCCCGCCTCCACGCGCTCGAGGGGTTGTTCCGCGTCGAGCCGGGCACGGCGGGGCCGCTCTCGCGCGAGGGCGTGATGATCGCCGCCTCCTACGAGGGTGAGCAGCACCTGCTGCACTTCGGCCGCACCGACGTGCCGGTCTGCTGGACCATCTGCGGGCTGATCAGCGGCTACCTCAGCCGCAGCCACGGCAAGAAGATCTACGTCCTCGAGGATCGCTGCCTGGGCAAGGGCGACGCGGCCTGTCACCTCCTCGGTCGAACCCGCGAAGAGTGGGGCGCCGAGCGCTCCGAGGAGCTGCAGTTCTTCGAGGCCGCCCAGCTCAAGGACAGCCTCGACGTGTCACTCGATCGCGTCACCGAGACGCTCAAGAGCGCCGAGAAGAAGCTCAAGGAGCACCGCCGCGCCCTGGTGCGCGTGGCGAAGGACGTCGACGACCCGCTGGGCGTCGTCGCTCGCAGCCCCTCGATGGTGCACCTGGTGGACCTCGCGCGCCGGGTGGCGAAGGTCGACTCGACGGTGTTGATCACCGGCGAGAGCGGCTCGGGCAAGGAGCGCATCGCCCGCCTGGTGCACGACGAATCGACGCGCGCCGCCGGGCCGTTCATCGCGGTCAACTGCGGCGCCATCACCGAGACGTTGCTCGAGAGCGAGCTGTTCGGCCACGCGCGCGGCGCCTTCACCGGGGCGACGCAAGATCGCCCGGGCCTGTTCGAGGCGGCCAACGGCGGCACCCTGCTGCTCGATGAGGTCGGCGAGGTCTCGCCGGCCATGCAGGTCAAGCTGCTGCGCGCGCTGCAGGAGCGCGAGATTCGCCGCGTCGGTGAGAACCGGAGCCGCAAGGTCGACGTGCGCCTGCTCGCCGCCACCAACCGCGACCTCGCCCACGGCGTCGCCGGCGGCGCGTTCCGCCAGGACCTCTACTACCGGCTCAAGGTGGTCGAGCTGCGCGTGCCGCCGCTGCGCGAGCGTCGCGATGACGTGCTGGCGCTGGCCCGGGTGCTGCTCGGCGTCTCGGCGCTGCGCATGAAGCGGAAGATCACCACCCTCTCACCGGCCGCGGCTGATCAGCTGCTGCGCTACGAGTGGCCGGGCAACGTGCGCGAGCTGGAGAACGCCATGGAGCGCGCCGTCGCCCTCGCCCGCGGTGCCCGCGTCGAGCTCGAAGACCTGCCCGAAGAAGTGCGCCAGGCCTTCCCGCTCCCGGTAGCCACCCGCGGCACGGTGCGCGCGCTCGAGGAGGTCGAGAAGGAATACATCCTCGCGGCGCTCGAGGTGAACGGGGGCAACCAGACCCGCACCGCGCAGCAGCTCCACATCGGGTCGGCGACGCTGTACCGCAAGCTCAAGAGCTACGGCGCCCTGGCCCGCAAGCGCGCCGAGGGCTGATCCAGGCCTCCGTTCGATGTGAAGGGAGACCCCTTCATTCTGGTCGAAGGCGCTCCTTGCCCACGGCTCAAGTGTCTGTGTTTGCGGTCGATCGATGCTTGGCCTGGAAGGTGCTCTTCCCTGGAGCACGCGAATCTCTCGCGTCTTCAATAACGGGAGCGACACATGAACTGGGACCAGGTGAAGGGCGACTTGAAGCAGGTCGGCGGTCAGATCAAGCAGAAGTGGGCGAAGCTCACCGACGACGACGTCATGCTGCTCGACGGCAAGAAGGAAGTGTTCCTCGGCAAGCTGCAGGAGCGCACCGGGATGGCGAAGGACGAGGCCGAGAAGCAGTTCGACGCCTTCCTCGCGAAGCTCGATCTCAAGAAGGTCTGAGGCCGCGCCATGCTCTGGACCATCGCCGTCGTTCTCCTCGTGCTGTGGGCTGTCGGTCTCGTCTCTTCATACACGTTGGGCGGGTTCATCCACCTGCTCCTCGTGGCAGCAGTGGTGGTGATCCTCGTGCGCCTGATCTCGGGCCGAAAGATCGCCTAGCTGCACGCGCCTGCCGGCGTCTCCCCCGAGCGCCGGCAGTTGCGCGACTTTCAGTTACAGCTGGCCGGTGCGCCGGTGCGGGCTGGGCTGATGATGGCTGCCGGGTCGAAGGTGCA
>JBBRUE010000963.1:0-2720 GCA_038248085.1 Myxococcales bacterium
TACCGCCAGCTCTCGCTGCTGCTGCGCCGCCCGCCGGGCCGTGAGGCGTACCCGGGCGACGTGTTCTACATCCACTCCCGCCTGCTCGAGCGCGCGGCCAAGCTCTCGGATCAGGAAGGCGGCGGTTCGTTGACCGCGCTCCCCATCATCGAGACCCAGGCCGGTGACGTGTCGGCGTACATCCCGACGAACGTGATCAGCATCACCGACGGGCAGATCTTCCTCGAGACCGACCTGTTCTTCGCCGGCGTCCGCCCGGCGATCAACGTCGGCCTCTCGGTCTCGCGCGTCGGTTCGGCCGCGCAGATCAAGGCGATGAAGCAGGTCGCCGGCTCGATGAAGCTCGACCTCGCGCAGTTCCGCGAGCTGGCGGCCTTCGCGCAGTTCGGCTCTGACCTCGACAAGGCGACGCAAGAGACGCTGGCCCGCGGCGCCCGCCTCACCGAGCTGCTCAAGCAGCCCCAGTACGAGCCGCTGCCGGTCGCGCGGCAGTGCATGCAGATCTACGCCGCGATGAACAAGGACGACGCGGGCAAGCGCGGCTGGCTGCGCGAGATCCCCGTGGTGGACATCAGCCGCTGGGGCAAGGAGTTCCTCGAGTTCTGCGCGGCGAAGTTCCCGCACGTCGAGACGCGCATCGCGAAGGACCAGAAGTTCCCCGAGGTGAACAAGGGGCCGTCTGACCCCGAGCTCAACAAGGCGCTCACCGAGTTCAACGCGGTGTTCATGAAGACGCCCGGCGCGAAGCTGTAGGTCTCACCCTCACGGGTGGAGCGAGCGGGAGTGGGCCTTCGCAGGTCCGCTCCCGTTTTCGTTGCGGGGCTCGCTAAGCTGAACGTCGCGTGCACCTCGACTTCCCCCCTGACTCGCCCCTCCATGCGTTTGGTGATGACGACGTGCAGGCGATCTTCGCCGCCTGCGCGCCCCGCGCGTGTACCGCCCACGAAGTGATCTTCTCGGAGGGGGACTCCGGCGACGCGATGTTCTTCCTCGTCGAGGGACAGGCCGAGGCGAAGATCCACGGCGGGAAGACGGTGCGCACCTACGGCCCGGGGAGCTACTTCGGCGAGCTCTCGTTCATCAACCCCGGCCACCGGCGCAGCGCCACCCTGGTCGCCACCACCGACGCGCGGCTGCAGGTGCTCCACCAGGCGAACATTCCGGCGCTCATCAAGAGCCACCCCAACGCCATCTGCACGTTGCTCCAGCGCACCTGCGCGTTCCTCGTCGACACCGAGCGCAACCTCATCGCCGACCTGCGGCGGCAGAACGCGGAGCTCCACGAGACGATCAAGCGCCTCGACCTCACCCGCACCCGCCTGAGCCAGGAAGAGGCCCACGCCCGCACCGACGCCCTGTCTGGGCTCTCGAACCGGCGCGCCTTCGAAGCCGAGCTCCCGAACTTCATGGAGCGCGCGAAGGCGATCAGCGCCGGCCTCGCGCTGATCGCCATCGACCTCGATCACTTCAAGCCGGTCAACGACACCCTGGGGCACGGCGCGGGCGACTTCGTGCTCCGCGAGGTCGGGCGCATCTTGAGAGACGGCGTGCGCAAGACCGACTTCCCCTGCCGCATCGGCGGGGACGAGTTCTTCGTCATCCTCTCCGACACCACCGAGGTCGGGGCGCGCAACCGCGCCGAGGTGCTCCGCGAGGCCATCGGCTCGTTCACCCACCCGGGCAACGAGCAGGGCATTCGCATCACCACCACGATGGGCGGCACGCTCTATCGCCCGGCCGAGAGCGTCGCCGACTTCATGCACCGCGCCGACGAAGCGCTCTACGCCGCCAAGCGCGCCGGCCGGAACCGCGTCGGCTGGGTCTGAGCCGCGGTCACACGCGAATGTCGACGCCGTGGGTCTGATCGAACTCCGCCGTCCGCTCGAGGCGCGCCTTCGCCACCGCCTGCACCGCCTCCATCGCTGACGGGTGCTTCATCACCTGCGCTTTGAACTCCGCCGCGGGGACCCGCAGCGTCAACGCGGTCCCTGAGGCCTTCACGGTCGCGGTCGGGAGGCCGCCGCTGAGCACCGACACCTCGCCGAACAGATCGCCCTCGTGCAGGTCGGGGTAGTGCTCGCCGCTCGAGTGTGTCGCCGCGCAGGCGCCGCGCACCAGCACGTAGACGAAGTCGGCTGCGTCCCCTTCGCTGATGATCCGCTGGCCGTTGACGAAGGTGGCGGGCTTGAAGCTCGCCGACAGCGCGCGCTGATCCGCCTCGGGCAGCGCGCGGAGAATGGGGCTCGCCCGGAGCGCATTGGCGAGCAGTCGGTCATGGCAGAACTGCTCGAGCATCTCGCCCACGCGGGGGTGACGCGCGATGACCCGCGCCATCGCCTCGCGGGGGAACTCGAGCGCCACCGCGTCTCCGTCGGCGGCCACCGTCGCCACCCGTGGCGCCCCCGAGAGCAGCGCGACCTCGCCGAAGATTTCCCCGGGGCCCAGCGCGGCGACCCGGCGCGGCGTCGCGGTCCCCCAGCCGCGGTAGATGCCGGCCTCGCCTTCCACGAGCGCGAACATCGAGTCGCCCGGTGCGCCCTCGGCCACCACCAGCTCGCCCGGCGCGAAGGCCCGCACCTCCATCGCGGTGTTGAGCACTTCTTTCATCTCGTCGGCGGTCAGCATCGAGAAGAGCGGAATCGACGGCATCCCCCGGGGGCCGGGAGCTTCGACAACGATCTCGATCCCCACCGGTGCCGCGGGGGCTTCTGGTTGCTTCA
>JBBRUE010000964.1:0-2704 GCA_038248085.1 Myxococcales bacterium
AGAAGCGCCCGCTCGGCCCGGTGATGAAGAGCAGCTCATGGGCGAGCACGTAGAGCGGCCGGGTCACCCCGAAGTGGCGGTACCACGCGGTCGCCAGGCCCCACACGTCGGGGATGGTCGTGCCCCCGGAGTGGTTGGAGACGAGCATCACTGGCGGCGGCGGCACGCGCTCGAGACCGCGCACCTGGAGGTCGAAGTAGGCGCCGGGCGCGTAGAGGTGTGAGAGCGCGCGCACCACCCGTTCGACGCGGGCCGGGTCGTACGCAGCGGGGGACTCCCCGAAGTGACCGCCCAGCGCCTGCTGCAACGCCGCGAAGATGCGGCCACGGCCTCGCTGTTCGCGGAGTGGCTCGTTCATGGGCCCTCGACGCCCGCGCCCGGCGGGTGTGTCATCAGCCCATGGTTGGTCTCGCCGAGCACGTCGCGCGCACTTCCCTTCGTCTGCTCAAAGGCTACTCGACCCGCTACGTCGCGACCTCCGCAGGTCGGGTCCACGTGCTCGAGGCGCCCGGCGAGGGCATGCTGCCGCCGCTGGTGTTGCTCCATGGGCTGTCGTCGGCGGGGGTGCACTTCCTGCCGATGCTCGCGCCGTTGCAGCGCGCGTTCTCCCGCATCGTCATTCCCGACCTGCCGGGCCACGGCTTCTCGGAGACGCCGCTGTCGTTCGGCGCCAACAGCTTGCGCCAGGGGCTGTTCGAAGCGCTCGAGGCGGTGACGCACGGGCGGCCCTCGTTGCTCTTCGGCAACTCGCTGGGTGGGTACGGGGCCATTCGCTACGCGCTCGATCGCCCGGAGCGGGTGCGCGCGCTGCTGCTCGCCTCGCCCGCGGGGGCCGAGATGAGCGACCTCGAGCTCGAGGACCTGCGCCGCACCTTCCGCCTCACCGCGCACGGCGACGCCCTCGCGTTCATCGATCGCCTGCTCGCGCGCCGCAGCCGCATTCGCCACCTCTACGCGTGGGGCCTGCGGCACCAACTCCGTCGCCGCGAGGTCGAGTCGGTGCTGAGCGCCGCGAGCGTCGAGCACCTGCTCACGGCCGAAGAGCTCCAGCGCATCACGCAGCCGCTGCTGTTCCTGTGGGGGAAGGAGGAGCGGATCCTCCCCGCGCGGCACCTCGCCTTCTTCCGCAAGCACTTGCCCGCGCACGCCGAGATTCACGAGCCCGAAGCGTGGGGCCACAGCCCGTTCCTCGACGACGCGGGCGCTGTGGCGAAGCGGCTGGTGACGTTCGCCGAGGGCCTCGGGTCGCGCTGAGCCTTTGGCTTCGGCTGGCTTCGCGACTACCGTCTTGCCCCTGGAGCTGGCGGGCCGCGCCGTCGGGGTCGTTCATGAATCATCTCGTGCGTGGGCTCGTGGCGCTGGGCGTCGCAGGTGTTCTCTCGTGGAGCCGCCCCGTCGAGGCGTGCGGCTGTTTCGCCCCGCCGAGCGCGGCCGAACCCATCGTGCAGGCCGGCGAGCGCATCCTCTTCTCGGTGAAGAACGGCCTGGTCACCGCCCACATCCAGATCCAGTACGCGGGTGACGCGAAGGACTTCGGCTGGCTGTTGCCGTTGCCGTCGGTGCCCACGCTGAAGCTCGGCAGCGACGAGCTCTTCACCCGGCTCGGCGCGACCACCCAGCCGGTGTACGTCGTCCAGACCGTGCAGGGCAGCGCGTGCGCCGGCCAGGCGGGTGGTGGGGCGCTGTTCGGTTGTTCTGCGCCGCTCGCCTCGAACCGCGGGGGCTTCGAGACGATCGACGCAGGCGCGAGCAGCCCGCTGGTCATCACCTCGTCGATCGGTCCCTACGACTACGCGGTGCTCAAGGCCGATGACCAGGTGGCGATGCTGAAGTGGCTCGCGGACAACCGCTACTTCGTCCCCGCGGGCACCGACGCCGCGGTGGGCCCGTACATCAACCCCGGCGCCTACTTCCTCGCGCTCAAGCTCAAGGCGGGCGCGACGACCGGGGACGTCACGCCGGTGGTGCTCCAGTACCCGTCGGCGCTCCCGATGATCCCGATCATCCTCACCAGCGTGGGCGCCACGCCGAACATGGGCGTGCAGGTCTGGCTGCTCGGCGAGGGCCGCGGCATTCCGCGCAATTACCACCACGTGGTGATCAACGACGCGCTGCTCGACTGGATGAATGGGGTGAAGAACTACAGCGAAGTGGTGACCCGGGCCGTCAGCGAGGCGCCGGGCAAGCACGCCTTCATCACCGAGTACGCGGGCTCGAGCGCGGTCATGGTCGACCAGCTCGCGCCAGCGGGTCGCTTCGGTACTCAGGCCGCCCTCGCGCGGACCACCACGCCGCAGGACTTCGTCGCCGCGGTGATCGCCGCTGGCTTCGCCACCTCCGACACCGGCACCGGCAGGCTCACGTTGCCGTCTCCAGTGCTCCGGCTGCTGCTGACGAACATTCCGTATCCACCCGCGCTCGCAGCCGAACGCGTCGACGAGAACGCGTTCCTCACCAACCTCGACTTCTACCTGGGCACGTACCGCGCGCAGCACCCGGAGGTCTTCGCGGGCTACCTGCTCGCGTTCGACGCGCCGTCACTCGCACAGCAGCTCTTCGAGCAGTACGTGACGCCGATGCGCGAGGCGAACGCGCTCTTCGCGCAGTTCTCCACGCTGACGCGGTTGTTCACCACGCTCTCGCCGCAGGACATGACCGCCGACCCGGTGTTCTCGTTCAACGCCTCGCTGCCCGAGGTGAAGCG
>JBBRUE010000965.1:0-2694 GCA_038248085.1 Myxococcales bacterium
GACGACGCGGAGGTGACGCATGCGGAGGCGGCAGACATAGCCCCATCGCCCGCGGGCATCAGCGAAAGTTCCCTGCTTGCACGGCCCCGACGCGCCCCGTAGAGGCCCGCGCATGAGCACCCCGCGTCCCCCCAGCGAAGGTCCACTCCTGCCGGTGGCGGCGCTGGTGCTCTCGGTGGTGGGCCTGTGCCTGCCGCCGCTGCTGCTCATCTCGGGCGGGCTGGGGCTGTACGGGTATCTGCGCGCCCGCCGCGAGCCGCTGTGGGCGCCGCGCAAGCAGGTCGCCCAGATGACGATGGCCGTCAGCGGCGCGGGCCTGCTCATCTTCCTCGGGCTGGGGCTGCCAAACTTCAAGCGCGTGCAGCTGCGCATCAAGCAGCGCGAGTGCAGCGAGGTGCTCACGTCCGTCTACGAGGCCGAGCAGCGCTTCTATGCAAAGCAGAAGCGCTACACGACGAAGCTCGCCGAGCTCGATCTCGTGCCCTCGCGGGGGCGCCAGCTGGTGCGCCTCGCGGGGGAAGGCCCGTTGTGGACGAGCGGGCTCCTCGCCGACGACCAGGTTGGCCAGGGCTTCGACGAGACGAAGTACCCCACGCTCTCCACCCGCGCGGTCGACGAGTCGGTGCCGCAGCTGGTGCGCGGCGAGGTGGGTCTCAAGGGCGAATGCCCCGCGTGCTCGGTGACGATCCTCTGCGCGTCGAACGTCGACGCCGACCCCGCTCCCGACGTGTGGACGGTCTCCACCATCGAGCGCCTCGGCGGCAACGGCGAGCGGATCCCCGGCGGTTTCCCGTGGAACGAGACCGACGACGTCAACGAGTGACGGCCACCGGCAGGCGCACCCTGCACTGGGTGCCCTAGTAGCTAGTCAGCGGTGGTCGCGCCGGCGAGCGCGAGCAGCTCGCGGTACCAGCCAGCCGTCTTCGCGGCGCGCCCAGGGAGCGCGGTCGTGCCCCACACCACGCACCGCACCTCGGTCGTCGCCGGCGTGGTCTTGGTGCGCTGAGCGTCCTTCACCGCGTTCGCGCAGGGACCCTCGGCGTCGAACAGGCACAACAGCCCCGACAGGTCGATGGTCTGGCCGCCCTGGTTGAAGACGTAGCTGCTCCCCGCGGGCGCGACGCCGATGCGGAACGGGGGCTTCGCCAGCGAGAGGTCGACCACGCTGATCGGCAACCCGCTGTGCAGCGAGGCCACGTTGCACGCGTCGACGGCCGCGTTGATGCTGCCCAGCGCACCTTCGCCGACCGCCCGCAGGAGGTACTCGGACGCGGGCTTGCCTCGGCCCGTCGGCTTGTACCCGCCGTGGCGCAGCAGCTCGCGCACCGCCCCGCGTACTTCGTCGTTCGACGCGAGCGGCGCCGGCGCATCGAGCTTCAGGAGCGAGACGATCGCCTCGACCTGCCCGAGCGCTCCCAGCGGCTTCGGGAAGGTGGCGGTGAACGAGACGGCGTCGAGGAGCGGATGGGGATCGAGGGAGATCACGGAGGAAACCACTTGAGCAGATCGCGTTGCAGCTCGCTCGCCACGCGCTCGGTGAGGGGCTCTCTCGCCGTCTGGGGCATGATGCGCGCATGTCGTCCCGGCCCATCGACGCGGAACTGCTCTCCGGCGAAGCGCTCTACCGCCGGGTGGTGCTCGACAAGATGGCGCACGCGCGCGAGTCGGTGCTCATCGCCACGGCCAACGTGAAGGCGATGATGCTCGAGTTCCAGTCGGGCGACTTCCGCCCGGTGGCCGATCTCTTCGCGGCGCTCAGCAAGCGTGGCGTCACGGTGCGGTTGCTCCACGCTGAGCTCCCCAGCCGCCCGTTTCGCGAGGCCTTCGACAAGCACCACCGCCTCACCTCCGGTGGCATGACCTTGAAGATCTGCCCGCGGGTGCACTTCAAGGCGGTGCTGATCGACGGCGCGTGGCTCTACCTCGGCAGCGCCAACCTCACGGGCGCGGGCCTGGGCGCGAAGCACGCCGACGCGCGGAACTTCGAGCTGGGCTTCGTCACCGAAGACTTCGACACCATCGATCGCGTCACCGCCCTCTTCGGCTCGGTGTGGGGCGGCGCCGAGTGCCGCGCCTGCCGCCGCTACGAGCTCTGCCCCGACCCCATCGGCCCCGGCCCGCAGAAGAAGAAGCGGACGCGCGGCGCGGAAAATGGCATCACGCTCGGCCGTTCCCGGCGATTTCGCCGCTGACCGAAGGCCCTCATGTCGCTCGACGCCCTCATCCTCGACCTCGGCAACGTGCTCGCGTTTCACGACAACACGAAGCTCTTCGCCGAGATGGCCCGCGCCTTCGACACCACGCCCGACGCGATGAAGGAGCGCCTCGATGGCGGCCTGTGGGAACGCGTCAACCGCGGGCAGTTGCCCGGCGACGCGCTGCGGGTCGAGCTGGTGCAGCGCCTGGGCAAGGACATCGCCCCGGCCGCGTGGTTCGAGCTGTGGAACTGCCACTTCACCATCAACGAGCCGATGGCCGCGGTGGTGTCCTTCCTCGTGGGGCAGGTGAAGCTGGTGCTGCTCTCGAACACCCACGACCAGCACGTCGCGTACCTGCGCCCGAAGCTCCCGGTGCTCGAGCAGTTCGACGCGCTGGTGCTCTCGTGTGAGACCGGGCTCATCAAGCCGGAGACGACACGCACTTCCGTTTCCGCGCGGGCAGCGACTTCTTCTGGCTCACCGGCAACCTCGAGCC
>JBBRUE010000966.1:0-2673 GCA_038248085.1 Myxococcales bacterium
CGTCAGCGTCTCGCCCTTGCGGACGTCGAGGTTGAGCCCCTCGAAGATGCGCTTGGGGCCGAAGGCCTTCCACACGTCGTCCCAGCGGATCAACACGTCTGCGTCGACGGGCGCGCTCACAGGGCGAGGAACAGCTTGGTGAGGAAGAAGTCCGAGAGGAGCACCGCCACCGAGGTGAGGGCCACGGTCTCGGTCGTCGCCTTGCCCACGCCCTCGGTGCCGCCGCTGACCTCGAAGCCCTTGTAGCAACCGACGATCGCGATGATCAGCCCGAACACCGCGCTCTTCCCGATGCCCGAGGTGAAGTCGACGATGTCGGCCGTCTCGACCGCCGAGCGGAAGAACTGCTGCAGCGGAATGTCGTACTGCGTCGCCGCCACCACCGAGCCGGCGGTGAGCCCGAAGACGTCGGCCAGCGCGGTGAGCGCCGGCATCACCACGATGCACGCCAGCAGCCGCGGGGTGACCAGCTTCTTGATCGGGTCGGCCCCCAGCGCGGAGATGGCGTCGATCTGCTCGGTCACCTTCATCGAGCCCAGCTCGGCGGTGATGCCCGAACCGATGCGCGCGCCGACGGTCAGCGCGGTCAGCACCGGCCCCAGCTCGCGGAAGAGGGTCAGCACCACCACCTTGCCCACCGTGTGCTGAATGCCGAAGCGCGCCATGAAGAACGCGAACTGCAGCGTCATCACCAGGCCGGCGAACACCGCGGTCAGCGTGGCGATCGACAGCGAGCGCGTGCCCAGCATCTCGATCTGGTAGGCGACCTCGCCGAACGCGAGCGGCCGGACGAAGGCCCGCCGCAGCGCACGCACCAGCATCACCACCAACCCGCCGAAGGCCGCGAAGGCCTCCTGCACTCGCGCGGTGAAGGGGATGATCGACACCAGCTCCTGCTGCACGATGTCGGTGAACTCCGCGTGCTCGGCGTGTTCACCTTCGTGGGGGGGCAGCTCGCCAGTCATGGGGCGCGGTCCTGGCGAAAACCCGAGACCAGCGCGTCGAATTCCTTCTGGTACGTGCCCTCGCGGCCGACCGGGCTCACGTACGTGAAGTCGTGCACGCAGCCGTTCTTCTTGAGCACCACCAGCTCGAGCGAGGTGGCCACGCCGTCGAGCTTCGCCTTGATCAACGTGCGCAGCGCGTCGCGGCCATCGAGTTCGAAGGGCGTCTTGCGCACCACCTCGCGATCCGTGAAGCCGATCATCAGGTGGTTGGTGAGCACCTGCAGCGGCGGATCTTCGTGCCCGGTGCAGGTCGCGTTGATCGACATCACGTGGCCGGTCGTCGACGACATCCACGCGAGGTCGTTGTCTTCGAAGGCCACCCGGCGCCACTCGCTGCCGGCTGGCTCGACCACCCGGTACGACACCCCGTCGCGGGTGAACATGCCGCCCATGAGGCCGCCGCGGCACCCCGTCAGGGCCCCGAGGATCACGAGCAAAATGATGACGCTACGCAGCATGAGCCGACCCAGTGTGACTCAAGAACCGCGTTCCGATGAAAAAATTGACTCTGCACAGCCGTTCAGGCTTCATACTGAACAGAGATCCAGCATTCCGAGGAGCGCCCCATGGACGAGATTACCGACCGGCAGAAGGAAATCCTCACTTTCATTCAGCGAACGAGTGAAGAGCGCGGCTTTCCGCCGACCATCCGGGAGATCGGCGAAGAGATGGACATCAAGTCCACCAACGGGGTGAACGATCATCTCAAAGCGCTCGAGCGCAAGGGCTACCTCACCCGCGGCGAGCAGCAGAGCCGGTCGCTGGTGCCGACCAAGCGCGCGCGCATGGTGCTGGGCCTGGGCGCCAAGCGCCTGGCCTCCGACTCGACGATGCTCGAGATCCCCCTGCTGGGGAACGTGGCGGCCGGCGCACCGATCCTCGCGCAGGAGAACGTCGAAGACACGGTGCGCATCGACAGCTTCCTGCTCGGCGGCAACGGCAAGGAGGTCTTCGCGCTCCGGGTGAAGGGCCACTCCATGATCGACGACGGCATTCACGACGGCGACTTCATCTTCGTGAAGAAGGCGGCCAACGCGGCGCCGGGCGAGATCGTCGTCGCGCTGATCGAAGACGAGGCCACGGTGAAGCGCTACTTCCCCGAGGGCGACCGCATCCGCTTCCAGCCCGCAAACAAGGACATGGGGCCGATCTACGTCTCGAAGTCCGACTTCAAGCAGACGATGATCCTCGGCCGCGTAGTCGGCGTGTACCGCAAGATGATGTGACTGCCCGTTCCTAGAGCGTCGAAAGCTCGGAACTGGCCACTTCCCACCGCGCCAACGCGGCATCCAGCTCCAGCCCCGCTTCGCGATGTGCATCGAGCACGGGGCGTGACTTCACGAAATCCGCTGCGAACACCGGGTCCACCAGCTTGGCCTCGCGATCCTTCTGCGCGGTCTCGAGCTCGGCGATGCGCGCCTCGAGCTTCGCGATCTCCTTCTTCAGCGGAGCGACCCTCGAGCTCTTCGCCTGGCGCGCCTCGGCCTCGATGCGCTTGCGGTCCTTCTCGGTGAGCACCTTCGGGTCGCCGGGCTGCGCGACCTGCACCTCGGCGCCCTTCGCGCGGGCCGCGGCCTCGCCGTCGAGGTGCACCAGGTAGTCCGCGAGGTTCCCCGGGTACGGCACCACCTTGCGGTCGCGCACGTCCCACACGTGGGTCGCGAGC
>JBBRUE010000967.1:0-2668 GCA_038248085.1 Myxococcales bacterium
GCACCGGCATCTTCCAGTGGGAATACCTCAGGCCGCGGGCGCGGTCGACAGGTCCTTGAGGTATTCCCACTGGAAGATGCCGGTGCGGTGCAGGTCGCCGAAGGTGAACGAGAGGGCGTAGTTCCCCACGCCCTGTACTTCGATCACCTTCATCTCGGCGGGGATGGTCTCGATCTCGAAGGTGCGCTTGCCGCTCCACTCCTCGACGCACTCGGCGCAGGGGCAGTACTGGCGCAGCCGGCGCGCGGCCACGGCGGTGGTGGCGCCGTCGTTCCACGTCAAGGTCAGCTCTCGTTGGTCCTTCGAGAGGACGATGGCGGTGGCGGTGACGACCTTCTTGGCAGGCTTGACGGAGTCCCAGATGCTCACGGTGCTTCCTCCACGAGGGCGATGGCGGCTGCGGCGAGGCGATCGACGAAGCCTTCGATCAACACGTTCGACCGCGGGTGCTCGTCGGCGAGCAACCCTTCTTCATACGAGACGTCGAGCCCGAACTCGCGCCGCAGCGACTGCACCCCGGCGAGGTTGACCGCGTAGTCGGGCTGGCTGGCGTACTTCACCAGGCGCATCGACAGTCCGTTGGCGTCGACGGTGAAGCGCTCGACCAGGCCGTAGACGCGCATCGTCTCTTCGACCGGCGTGAGGTTCACGAACTCGAGGGGCCAGATCAGCAGCCCGAACCCGAAGGCGAGGTTCTTCAGGGTGCGGTTGCTGGCGACCAGCTCGTTGCCCTCGATGATGGTGCGCACGATGGTGACCTCGCCCTTGAGCATCGGCGCGCCCCCGGTGGAGGTGACCCGCCACGACGGCCGGCGGCGCTGCACCTCGGCCACCACGCGGGCCTGCACGTCGACCAGCGTCTGGGGCTTGGCGAAGAAGGGCTTCTCCTGCACCTGGCGGGTGATCGCGACGGTGTTGCCCATGGAGTTGAAGCCAGACGACCCAAAGCCGAACCCGCCGCCCATGGCGTAGGGGTTGCTGCTGAGCCGGGCGTACTCGGTGCGCGTCGAGGTCAGCAGCTCGGCCAGCTCGAACAGCGGCTCGATCACCACGTTGCGCGCGACGCGGGGATCTTCGGGGCTGAAGGCGCGCTCACCGACGAGCTGCGCGGTGGCGCAACCGGACAGCAGCGCGAGAAGGAGCAGTGGTGTGGTCCGCCGAGCACCCATGCACGCAGCCCTATCCCGGGCGAAGGAGGGCGGGAAGAGCCTCGGTCATGGCCGGACGCCGAGCGCGGCCGTCTGCCCCGGTGGAAGGGTCAGGAGCACGTCACGCAGCTGCTCCAGCACGACCTGCTCGAAGTCGCGGACGGCCGTGCCTGATTCGCGCGCCAGCTTCTGCTCGCGGCGGTAGCCGTTCATCTCGGCTCTCCAGGCGTCGCGGACATGGCGGCTGGCGACCACCTCGCCTCCGGCGAGTTGCCCTGACTCAGAGCCTTCGGTGCTGAAGCGCGGGCAGGGTGCGCCGCACCTTCGCGAGGTAGGCCGCGTCGAGCTGGGCCATCGCGAAGCCTTCGCCCTCGGAGGCGCGGGCGATCACCAGACCCCACGGGTCGACCACCATCGCGTGGCCCCACGTCAGCCGGTCCTTCGGGTGTTTGCCCTGCTGGGCCGGGGCGAGCACGTAGGCCTGGTTCTCGATCGCGCGGGCCCGCAGCAGGACCTCCCAGTGATCCTTGCCGGTCATCAAGGTGAAGGCCGCGGGCACCGTCAGCAGCACGGCGCCGGCCTCGGCGTGACGCCGGTACAGCTCGGGGAAGCGGAGGTCGTAGCAGACCGACAAGCCCACCTTGCCCAGCGGGGCGTCGGCCACCACCACCTCGGTGCCCGGCGCGACGGCTGCCGACTCGCGGTAGGTCTGCCCGTCGCCCACCTCGACGTCGAAGAGGTGGATCTTCCGGTACACGCCCAGGCGCTGGCCCTCGGGCCCGAAGAGCACGCTGGTGTTGTAGAGGCGGTTCCCGGGAGCGCCCGTTTCGAGCACCGAGCCGGCCAGGACGGTGATCTTCAGCGACTTCGCCAGCTCGGCCAGGCGGGCGAGGGTGGGCCCCTCGAGGGTCTCGGCGTTCTGGTCGCGCTCCGACTCCGGGCCCATCCACGAGAAGTTCTCGGGCACCCCGACGAACTGCGCCCCGGATTCCGCGGCCTTCCGAATCAGCCGGGTGGCGGCCTCGAGATTGGCCGCTTTCTCTGCGCCAGACGTCATCTGCACTGCTGCGATCCACATGGGCCGCTGTTTACACGGGGTGGGGTGGTGTCGTAGACGCCTCCCACCAGTTTTTCGGAAGTCCGAAAAGTGGGCCGGGGTGCCCACTTTTTCATTTTCAGGGGTCTACGCAGTGGCCGAGCAGAGTCGACAGAACGTGGAAGGGAAAGTGCAGCAGATCTGTGAGCCGCTCATCGCGGCCGAGGGTCTGGAACTGCTCGATCTCGAGTTCGTCCGCGAGCACGGCGGGTGGATCCTCCGCCTCTTCATCGACAAGCCGGGCGCGGTGGTCGGCGTCGACGAGTGTGCGCTGGCCAGCCGCGCGGTCGACAAGGCCCTCGACGTCGAAGACGTCATTCCCCAGGAATACAGCCTCGAGGTCTCCAGCCCGGGCCTCAACCGGCCGCTCAAGAAGCAGGCGCACTTCAAGGCCGTGAAGGGGAAGCAGGTGCGGGTGAAGACC
>JBBRUE010000968.1:0-2663 GCA_038248085.1 Myxococcales bacterium
CGCCGGCGGCGTCGCCGTCACCGTGTCTTCGTTCAACCAGTCCCCGTCCATCGTCCACCTCCCGCAGTGTCGTTGAGCAACGGGTGTGCCGGGCGAGCGCCGGGGGGAGCGGGGCGTCTGGTGGCGCGGTGCGGCGTCGGCGCGTGGACGCTCCGTGCTGATTCTCCGGCGGCGAGAGGTAAGGTCACGGGGTGACCTCCACGGCCCGAATCCCCTCGGTGTGCGCCACCTGCCAGAAGAGCCGCTTCCTCGAAGTGGGCGAGGAGATCGCCCAGGGGCAGCTCAAGTGGTTCGAGCGCTTCTCGTGCGAATGCGGGCACGGGTTCGCGACGGGCGGGGTGGGGCTGCCGGGGGCGGGCATCCGCAAGCAGATCATCGCTCAGTCCGGCCGCGCCGAAGTGTGGGTCGACGATCCGAAGACCGTACCCAACGTGCTGGCGTTGTTGATCAAGGGCCTCGGGGTGCCTGAAGCCGAGGCGCTCAAGCGCATGGCGAAGTTGCCGGCCGTCGCCTTCGAGGGCTCGCACGTCGAGGCGTCGTTCATCTCGATGGCGCTCGAGAAGGGCGGCGTCGTGGGGCGCGTCGTCAATCACCTCCCCTGATCGCTCAGAGCCGTGCCGCGGCCGCATCCCACTGCAGCTCGCTGAACACGCGCACCCCGTGGGCCCGAAGCACCTGCGCGGTCAGGCCCTCGCCACCGTCGATCCGCGTCCGCGAGAACGTGCCGTCGTAGACGAACCCGCTCCCGCACGACGGGCTGCCTTCCTTCAACACCGCGATCTCGATGCCGTGCTCGCGCACCAACCGCAGCGCCTCCGCGGCCCCACGCGAGAACGCGTCACTCACGTCGACGCCGGCCTCGGTCACCACCCGCCCATCGGCGAGCTGCTCCGACGGAGGCCGGGGCACGGGCAGCCCGCCCGCTACCTCCGGGCACACGCGCACCACGCGACCCTCCGCCAGCCACCGCTCCAACACCGGGTGCTGCACGCCCTTCTCGCGCCCGTCGTAGCGAACGCGCTCACCGAGCAGGCACGCGCTGACCAGCACCTTCTTCATTCCTTCGGAGCCTTCGCGACCACGTCCCACAGCGCGGCACCCTCGAGCGCCACCCCGAGCGGCGCCCGCTCGCTCGCCGCGAACAGGATCGCCGAGGCGAGCTCCTTCAAGGTGATCGGCTGGTACTTCTTGAGCCCCAGCGCGCTGGTGATCGCGCGCATGCCCGGCATGAAGGCGCCTTCCCGGTCCTCGAAGGCCGAGGGGCGGAAGAGGGTGTACGCAAGCCCGCTCTCCACCACGATCCGCTCGGCCTCGGCCTTGGCTTTGAGGTACGCGCCGCGCGGGCTGCCGGCGCCGACGCTCGAGAGCAGCACGAGGTGGTCGACCGTCCCGCACGCCTTCGCCGCGTCGACGAGCTGGCGCGTGGTGCCGATGTCGCTGGTCTCGTAGGTGTCGCCGGCCGCGAAGCGCTTGCGCATGGTGCCGATCAACTGCACCACCGTCGTGCACCCCCGCATCACCTCGGTCAGCTTCGGGTCCGACAGCTCGATCGCCGCGACCGCGCGATCCCCGAGCCTCGCTGCGCTCTTCGGCCGGGCATGGGCGAGCACGTCGACGCGCAGTCGCGTGGCGAGCGGGAGCAACGTCTGGCCCACGGCGCCCGTGGCGCCCGCGACGAAGAGACGGCGAGTCGACATTTTTTGAGCCTCCGGTGGAGCCGCTTCCGTATTGTGCGCACCTCGCAATTGCAAAGGAGCTGGTCCATGTCCCGCTACTCGAAGCTGTTTCTGCTCGCCCTGGCCCTCGTCGCGACTCCCGTGCTGGCCGACGACGCGGCGCCTTCGGGCTCGGACACCCCGACCGAGAGCACCTGGCGTCGCTCGGGTGCGCTGCTCGATCGTTCGCCGCAGCACCGCTCGCAGATGCTCTCGATCTTCCTCGGCCTGCCCTACGGCTACTTCTATTACGGCTTCCCCTTCGGCATCGGCGGCCGCTACCTGATCCCCATCCTCCACGACGGCTTCCTCCCCTCGGTCAACGACTCGTTCAGCATCGAGTTCGGAGCGGACCTGAGCGGGGCGGTGGGCACGCGTTTTTACCCAATCCTCGGAATCCCGGTCGAGGTGATGTGGCAGTTCCACTTCACCTCGAAGTTCTCGGCCTACGCGAAGGTGGGCGTGGTGTTGGAGTTCAACTTCGTCCCCTACGTCTGCAGCGGCACCATCGCCTGCCGCGGCTTCGTCAGCGCCTCACCCATCGGCAACCTCGGCCTCGTCTACAAGTTCACCGAGAAGGTCTCGTTCCGCGCCGAAGTCGGTTACCCGTGGATCAAGGTGGGCCTCGGTTTCGACATGTGACCTACTATTGCTTAGCAATCTCGGCGGGTTGACGCCGACCCCGAACGTAACGATTCGGTGCGCCGGCGCCCCCGGGCCGCTATAGGCGCGGCACGTACATGAGTTCGTTCATCGTAGGGATGAAGGTGAAGTACCTGCCGCAGCCTGAGTGGGGCGTGGGTCACCTGGTGTCGATTGAAGAGGGCGGCGCGCGCGCGGTCGTGCAGTTTCCCGGGCGCGAGAACGGCGAGCCGCTCACCGTGTCGACGCGCGGCGGGGCGCTCGTCCAGGCGTCCCTCGATGCCGGCGCGGCGGTGCGGTCGGCGA
>JBBRUE010000969.1:0-2640 GCA_038248085.1 Myxococcales bacterium
AACGCGAGCGCGGCGTTGGGGTCTTGCTGCGCCCGCAGGCGAACGGCCAGCGGCGCGAGGTAGGCCGGGGCGTTGGTGACCCGGGACGCGAGGAGGTAGGTGTCGGACGCCTTGACGAAGTCCTTGAGCACCAGGAAGTAGTTCGTCGCCCGGCAGGTCAACAGCCGCAGGTCGGTGGGGAACTGACGCAGGCCCCGCGCATACAGGTCGTCAGCCAGCTCGCCGTTGACCCACTCGCGCTGGTCGCGCGCCGTGATGTTGAGGCCGATGTACAGGTACACGTGGTAAAAACGCGGGTCGAGCTCCGAGAGAAACACGCCGTAGTCGTAGAGGGCGCGGTTCTTCCGGGGGGAGTCGGGGTCGCCGATCGAGTTCAGCGCCCGCAACCACAACAGGTCGATCAGCAGGGGTCGCTGCGACCTCGCTAAAAGTGAAACGACCCCCGGCCGCAGAAGCACGGGCCGGAGGTCGGATTCACGCTTGATGTTGAGGGGCGGCCTCGACTGTGAGGCCACCAGCACCACGGCCACCGCGGCGAATGCGTACGCCTTCGTCATCGGTGGAGGTGGGTCACTCGCAGTTGACGTCGTTCCAGGCGTTGACCGGCACGCCCGACGGACCGGACTGCGCGTCGGCGCACACCGAGCCGTTGACGGTCAGCGCCATCGAGATGCCAACTTCCCAGGTGTCGCCGCCGAGGTCGTTGTCGACGTTGCCGATGGCCTGGACGATGACGCCGCCCGTGGTGCCGTAGACCGAGCCCGGGCTCAAGAGAGGGCCGGTGACGCCGACTTCGGAGGTGACGCCCGGCTGGGCATACGCCGCGGTGCCGCCCTTGGCAGGGAGCGCGAGGGTGGTGGCGGTGCAGGCGCCGCCGACGAGGCGGAAGCAGTCGACCTGATACTCGTCGAAGCCGCCGCCGACGTAGGTGGGGCTGCTGGCGACGGTCGGGGCCGCGAGAATCGCGGTGATGCGGGGCTGCGTCTCACCGACGCCAGCGTTCGACTTGTACGAGTAGCGGTTGCCGCGCTCGGGCACGAAGCCCGCGCCGGTGAACGTGCCGTAGCTGTCCTTCTCGGCGAAGAACGACTTCTCGGCCGTGAACGAGGCCTTGAGGTTCGTCTTCGCTTCGGACTGCTTCGACTTCGCCTGGAACTTGATGAAGTTGGGGATAGCGATGGCGGCGAGAATGCCGATGATCGCGACGACGATCATGAGTTCGACGAGCGTGAAGCCCTTCCGAGTCAGCTTGCGCATTGAGAGTCCTGTCTGTGTGGGGAGTGAAGGTGTATCGAACGACGATGTCCGCCTGAGCAAGTCTCGCGCCCAGGCCTTGGCGCCGGTCGAGACATTGTGATCCGGGGACTTAGAAAGCAAGAAACCGGCGCTGGTGACGAATTACGTCACCTCGGAGTGCCGCAGAATGCGCGTTGCGCCTCGTCTCCCGATGGAGTGATCATGTCGAGTTCGCAGCAGAGAGGCGGCCCCCCGTGCGTAGAGGATTCACCCTCGTCGAGTTGATGATCGTCGTCGCAATCATTGGCATTCTTGCTGCCATGGCGATCCCCAACTTCATCATCTTCCAGGCGAAGTCGAAGCAGTCTGAGGCGAAGACGAACCTCAAGGCGATCTTCGCTTCAGAGAAGACCCACTTCGCCGAGGCCGACACCTACGGAAACTTCTCGGGCATCGGCTTCGCGCCCGAGCGCGGCAATCGTTACGCGTACACCGTGCAGACGCCCGTTGGGGAAAGCCAGTCGCGCGTCACCAGCGTCGAGCCGGACAAGACGACGTTGCTGGGGTTCGACCAGATCCAGGTCGACTGCTACCGGCTCCTCGGTGGGCCGTGCAGCGCGGTAACACCCGCTGCCCCCATTCCCGGAGGCGCCGTCGCCTACGCGCAGCCCACGATGATTCCCGAACCGGGCGTCACCACCCCGCCGCTTTCCCCCGGGTTGGTGACGGGACAGAGCGGCTCGGCGGTGGCTCGGGCGGTCGGCAACGTCGACAACGACAGTGGCAACGACGCCTGGGAAGTGGGCATGGCCCTGAGCCTGACCATTCCTCCGGGTATTTGCGGTGAGACGTACTCGGCGCCCTCGGGTCAGCCGATCAACTCCTGGAACGACACCATCTGCGACTGAGGCATTTGCGGCGTTCATCGGGCTGGGCTACGAGCTTCTGCAGCGTTTCCCCCTGGAGTTGCCCATGATCGGCCTCGTCATCGCGTCACATGGACACCTCGCCGAGGAACTCCTCGCCACCGCGCAGCAGATCGTCGGTGACATGCCGGGCATCGTGACTTGCAGCGTCGACCCTGGCGCTTCGCCGGAAGATCTCAAGGGGCACCTGCGCGACGCGGTGTCCGCGGTCGAGCAGGGCGAAGGGGTCATCGTGTTCGCCGATCTCGTCGGCGGCAGCCCGTGCACGCAGAGCCTCTCGTTGTGCCAGCAGCAGCACCTCGAGGTCATCACCGGCGTCAACCTGCCGATGCTCCTCAAGGCGAACACGCTGCGCCACACCGAGCGCTCGCTGCTCGAGCTGGCGCACCAGCTGATGGCCTACGGGCAGCGCAACATCACCTGCGCGACCGAGCAGCTGCGCGCGCGCGCCGTCGGCTGAGCACCCCTCACCTCCGCG
>JBBRUE010000970.1:0-2628 GCA_038248085.1 Myxococcales bacterium
CGGTCGTCGGGGATGCCGTGGCAGATGACCTCGTTGACCGAGGTGCACACCGACTTGGGGAAGCCGCGGTAGTTGAGCGGGCTGGGGTAGCCGCCTTCCTTGATCGTCAGCTCGTGCACGTAGGCGTCGATGGCGTCGGTGGTGATGCCCGGCTTCACGAATTCCCCGGCGAGGCGGAGGATGCGGGCGGCGGCGGTGCTGGCGGCGCGCATGCGGACCAACTCCTCGGCGGTGCGGATGGTGCGGCCGGTGCCGCGGCCGGGCTGGCCGCTCTGCCAATAGTCGGGCTTGGGAATGGAGTCGGGGACGGCCCGCTTCGGCGACACGCGGCCGGGGCGCACCTTGTGGGCCTCGAGGCGCTTGCGCTCTTCCTGGAGGTACTCGACGTCGGGGTCCTGGTGGCACTTCTTGTACTTCTTGCCGCTCCCGCACCAGCAGGTGTCGTTGGGCCGGGGGAGCTTGTTCGGCGGGCGCGTAGTGGCGGCGCCAGGAGCCGGGGTGGTGACGTTCACGGGTGAGGCCCTCGGGCGAAGAAGTGTCGTTCGGTGCGGCTCAAGACGTCGAGCAGGTGGGGGCGGGTGAGTCGGCCCTCCGTGGCCTCCGCGAGGCCCAGGAGCTGCTCGGCCATGAAGCGCGAGAGGAAGAGCAACATGCCCTTGTCTTTAGCCGTCAGGCCGGTCGTGAGCCACCGGTGGTTCCGCATGTAGTCGTCGTAGGCGTCCAGATCGCGCTCGAGATCGAGGCGCGTCAAGGCGAAGGCCTCCACGAAGAGGCGGGGGTCGGGCACGAGGGGGGCCTCGATCAGCAGGGATCGAAGCTGGCCGCCCGTCTGGGGATCGAAGTCTTCGACCCGGGGCGGCCACACGGCGAGGTCCCGGGCGAAGATCTTCGAGACCTCCTCGAGGAGGTGGTCCACCAGGGGCACGGGCCTGGTGCTGAGGATGAGGTCCCACTTGCTCGGCTGCACCCCGAGGCTCATACAACGGAGCGGGACTCAGCGCAGGGGGATGACGCGCTTGCTGCGCGGCTCGTCGGGCACTGCGAGGCCGTAGCCAGTGAAGAGTTCGCGGCGCACCACCTGGTACACGGTGCGGCTGGTGAGGAACTCGCGGTGCACCACGTCGGCGACCTCGATGTTGTGGTGCTGCTCGCCGGCGCCGGTCTCTTCCAGGATGCAGCTGGGGAACGCGTTGACCCGGTCGGCCTTCGAGAAGACCGAGGTCAGCCGCACGTCGCGCGGGAAGGCGCCCATCTTCAGCCGGCGGATGAAGGGGGACATCGGGGTGAGCTGCCAGATGCTGCGCGAGATGAGCCCGTAGGCCGCGATGCCGAAGTACGCCGAAGCCGAGCCATTGTGGGGCGTGCCCAGGGTGACGATGTTGCGCACGCGGCGATCGCCGCCCAGGCGCTTCACGTAGTACGTCGCGATGAGGCCACCCTTGGAGTGGCCGACGATGCTCAGCGGGCCCATGTGGGGGTAGCGCTGGTAGAGCCGCTCGACCTTCTCGCGCACCTTCTCGGCCAGCACGTCGATGGCGTCGGTGTTGAAGGCCTGCTTCCAGCCCCCGAGGTTGACGCTCCACACGCAGAACTGGTCGCGTCGCAGCCGGTGCTCGAGGATCTCGAAGCTCTGCCGGGTGGACATGAAGCCGTAGAGCATCAGCACCGGCCGCGAACAGTTGGTGAAGTCCGTGCGGCGGACGATCTGGTTCGTGGTGCGATCGAAGTCGAAGTAGCCCTTGAGGTAGCGCATCGTGCGCTTGAGCTGCCGAATCCGCATGTCCAGCGCCGACATTGAAGAAAGCCTAACAGCCCGGGCCCGACGCGCGATTGCAGGGGCTCTGCCACATGTGCGGTTTGCCCGTACACTGAGCGGGTGACTCCGCTCGTCGCCGCGATGCTGGTGTTGGCTGCCGACGGCGACAAGCATCTCCTGCCTTTTCAAGCGGATCTGTCGGCCGTGGCAGGGCTGGGGGAGCGCTCGGCGGCGGGGCTGGCGTTGTACGTGGGGGTCGCCGCGGGGCCGGCGAGACCGCCCTGGGGCGCGCCCTTTGGTGGGCTGGGCTTCGAGTTCGTCCAGGCGGCGGGCTTCTCGCCGTTTCGTGCCTCCTACGGCCTCCAGTTGCGTGCGGGCTACGCGTGGAGCCGGGCCGACTCGAAGGCCGACAGCCTGATGCCCGACGTGCTGGTCTTCGTGCGGGTGACGCCGTTCATCGGCTCGTCGACGGGCGTGGGTGACGGACAGCTCCCGCCCGGCTTCTACGGACCGATGCCCGACGGGGTGCTGGGCGTGCGCGTCGGCATCGGGCTCACTTCTCCATGGTGGACGAGCGTCTTCCTCTTTCACCGGCCCTTCGGGGACGAGCGCGGCTTCCTGGGCGAGGCGATGAACGTCTTCACGACGCTGTTGCTCGCGCCGATCGGCCTGCTCAACCACCTCGAGCTGGTGGGCGAGCTGGTCGCGTTGACCGGTGGCTCGACGATGACCATCCGCTTCGGCTGCGGCTTCTGAGCGTCAGGTGCGGCAGAGCACGAACCAGTTGTCGAGCTGGCGGGCGCCCCGCCACGCGCGGCCGATCGACACGTGCTGCGAGACCCCGCGCACCACGTCCTTCGTGCCGTTGTAGA
>JBBRUE010000971.1:0-2628 GCA_038248085.1 Myxococcales bacterium
CGGGGCCCTCGCCCGGCTTCGGGAGCATCGCCTCGATCAACTTCCGCGTCGGCCACAGCACCATACCGCCCACCAGCAACCCCATCGCGCCGGTGAACCCCATCGCCTTGAACAGGCCTCCGGGCCCGCGCTTCATGCCCACCACTTCGGCGTAGCGGAACTGCTGCCCGTACGCGTAGCCGAGCAGTGCGTTCGACCGCCGCACCACGCGGGTATTGACGGCCGCCATCACGAAGGGCGCGACCCACTGCCCCACGAAGTCGTCGAAGCGGAAGGAGGACAGGTCTCGCTCGTTGGCGAGCTTCGGCTCTGCCGCGCGATCCGGGGAGAGCGCGTAGGGGTCGACCATCAGGCGCAGCAGCGAACGATCGCGCTTCGCCTCGTCGAGCAGGTTGAGCATCGAGGCGATGGTGCCGCCGCTGACCCCGCCCTTCGCCGCCACCACCACGTAGGTCGCGCGCACCATCTTCCCCAACACCTCGTGCAGCGCGAGCACCCCGAGATCGGAAGGGATCGAGTCGAACCCGCAGGTGTGCACGATGCGCGCGCCGCTCCCCTTCGCGGTCGCGTCCGCCCGGTCGATGCTCGCGCGCATGAACTGCGTCTCGCCGGTGAGGTCGCAGTAGTGCGTGCCCGCCTTCGCGCAGGCCTCGACCAGCGGCAGCCCGTACTTCGCGTACGGCCCCACCGTGGTGCACACCACCGTCGTCTGCTCGGCCAGCTTCGCCAGCGAGGCGCCATCGGAGGCGTCGGCCACCAGCAACGGCCAGGTGTTCGCGTTGGCGGGGAGCTTCGCGCGGACCTCCTCGAGCTTCGCGAGGGTGCGCCCGCCGAGCGCGATGCGGGTGTCCGGCGGGGCGTGCAGCGCCAGGTACTCGGCGACGAGGCGGCCAGCGAACCCGGTCGCGCCGAAGAGGACGATGTCGAAAGTGCGGCTCATCGCCGTTCACTAACCCGCTCGCCCCGTGCCGTCTTCAGGTAGACACCGCGCCCATGGCTCGCATCAAGAAGGTCCTGGTCGCCAACCGCGGCGAAATCGCCATCCGCGTCATGCGCACCTGCAAGGAATTGGGGCTCGCGACGGTGGCGGTGTACTCCGAGGCCGATCGCTCGGCGCTGCACACCCGCTTCGCCGACGAGGCCTACTGCGTGGGGCCCGCGCCGTCGCGCGAGAGCTACCTGGTGTTCGACAACATCCTCGACGCCGCCCGCAAGTCCGGCGCCGACGCGATTCACCCCGGCTACGGCTTCCTCTCCGAGAACGCGAAGTTCGTGCGCGCCTGCGAGAAGGCCGGCATCACCTTCATCGGCCCGCCCGCCAGCGCGATGGACGCCATGGGCGAGAAGACCCAGGCGCGCCGCAACATGATCGCGGCCGGCGTGCCGGTGGTCCCCGGGAGCGACGCGCCCTTCGCCAGCTTCGAGGAGGCGAAGGTCTTCGCGGTGAAGATCGGCTTCCCGGTCATGCTCAAGGCGGCTGGCGGCGGTGGCGGCAAGGGCATGCGCCGCGTCGATCGCGTCGAGGACCTCGAGTCGGCGTGGCGCGCGGCGAAGAGCGAGGCGATGAGCGCCTTCGGCAACGACGCCGTCTACCTCGAGAAGTTCCTCGAGCAGCCGCACCACGTCGAGATCCAGGTCTTCGGCGACACGCACGGCAACGTCATTCACCTCAACGAGCGCGAGTGCAGCGCGCAGCGGCGCAACCAGAAGGTCGTCGAAGAGACGCCCTCCCCCATTCTCACCCCCGAGATGCGCGCGGCGATGGGCGAGGTCGCGGTCAAGGCGGCGAAGGCCGTGGGCTACGTCGGCGCCGGCACCATCGAGTTCCTCGTCGACGCGAAGCGCAACTTCTACTTCCTCGAGATGAACACCCGGCTCCAGGTCGAGCACCCGGTGACCGAGTGGGTGACCGGCATCGATCTCGTCGCCTGGCAGATCCACGTCGCGCAGGGTGGCGTGCTGCCGATTCTCAAGCCCCTCGCGCCGCGCGGCCACGCCATCGAGGTGCGGGTGTACGCGGAAGACCCCGCGACGAACTTCATGCCCTCACCCGGCACCATCACCTACGTGCGCGTGCCCTCCGGCCCCTACGTGCGCGACGACTCGGGCGTGTACACCGGGTACCGGGTGCCGAACTTCTACGACCCGATGATCAGCAAGCTCTCGGTCTGGGCCCCGACGCGCATGGAGGCGATCCTCAAGATGCGCCGCGCGCTCGACGAGTACGTGCTCATGGGCATCACCACCAACCTGCGCTACCTCAAGCAGATCGTGATGCACCCGGAGTTCGTCAAGGGTGACTACGACACCGGCTTCCTCGGCCGCGAGCACCAGAAGTTGCTGGGTGAAGAAGACCCCGCGATTTCGCGAGCGTCGATGATCGCCGCGGCGGTGCGGGCGCACCAGCGGCTCGAGAAGCAGCAGGCGCAGATCGCCACGGCGCAGAAGCCGGGCGGCGGTTCGTCTCTTTCCCCGTGGCGCACGGCAGGCCGTCGCCAGGGCAGCTGGAAGCGGGGCTGACCGATGGCGCGCAGCACGAAGTACCACGTGACGAACCTGGCGAAGAAAGACGCCCCAGCGGCGGTGCTCGAGGTCGAGGCGCTCGGCGAAGGCCGCTATGCGGTCACC
>JBBRUE010000972.1:0-2623 GCA_038248085.1 Myxococcales bacterium
CATCACCGGGAACTCGGTCTGGAAGGTCTTGGCGAACACGAGGCTGGCATCGTGCAGGCTGGCGTCGGCGTCGAGGGTCGGCCCGGCCACCATCACGTCGTGCACCGCGAAGGCCCGCAGCGCGTGGCGGGTGCGCACCGTCTTCACTTCACGGCGAGCGCTCATCCACAGCCAGACCGCGGTGAGGAGCAGGAGCGGCCCGGAGATCAGCCCGGCGATGGCCAGCGCCACCGAGAGCAGCTGGGCCACCCGCGAGGCGATGCGGGTCGCGCGCACGTACGGCATGAAGAGCCCGAGCGTGGCCCGCAGCGCGCGGCCTCCGTCCATCGGGAAGATCGGCAGCAGGTTGTACCCACCGAGCACGAGGTTGAGCCACATCAACTGCGAGGCGAGGTGGGCGTCGGGGTCGAGGTACTCCTTCGGGGCCGACAGTTGGCCGGTGAGCGAGGCGACGGCGAAGAGCACCCCGGCCACCGCCAGGCTCACCGCGGGGCCCGCCAGCACCACCGGCAGCTCGATGCGGGGCGCCTCGGGCATCTGCTCGATGTTCGAGAAGCCGCCGATCGGCGTGAGTGAGATTTCGCGCGTCGCGAGACCCAGCCGCTTCGCGACCAGCGCGTGGCCCAGCTCGTGGAGCACCACCGAGACCGCGATGCCCAGGGCGAACAGCAGCACCTGCAGCACCGTGGCGCTGGTGGCGCCGTGCCGCGCGACGCCGATCACCACCCAGGCCACCACCAGCACCACGGTGACGTGGATCTCGATCTGAATGCCCGCCACGCGGCCGATCACCGCGGACCACGAGTCGTGCGGCGTCGGTCGGTCGGGGTTCATGGTCAGAGCCTCGCGCGGATCGCCTACGTGTACACGAACGTTGCCGCGGTGGCCGGTGCGTGGTGAACCTTCGGCTCATGAAACCCCGGGTTTCCGTTCGCCGCGACGATTCGCTCCCCAAGCTCGCCTGGTACGCGGTGATCGATCGCCGGGAGGGCACCGTCGACGTCGAGGCCGGCCGCTTCGTGGAGATCGACCCGTCGCCCTCGCCGCAGTGGGTGGTCGCCGGCATGTGGGACGGCGAGTTCAGCCAGGGTGACTTCCACACCGCCGAGCACGTGTACGGCAGCGGCCTGCGTGTCGACGGTGACGAGGTGGTGGTGGTGCCGGCGCACTCGACCGTCGATCGCTGCGTCTACGCGCGCGACGGGCACGTGTGGCACGTCTCGAACTCGCTGGTGGTGCTGCTGGGCCGCCTGGGCGCCCGCATCGACGCCGAGCGCGATCACCGCCCGTGGGGCGAGAGCATGAGCTTCGGGGTGTACAACTACCTGCGCCAGTTCAACGTGGTGCACCCGCGGTTGTCGGTGATGAGCCAGCTCATCTTCGAGGCGCTGCACATCGACGCGGCGGGCGAAGCGTCGTACCGCTTTCACGACCGACGGCGCGAGTTCAAGGACTTCGCCGACTACGTCGCGCAGTTTACCGGCGCGCTCACCCGGCTGTGGAAGAACGCCACCGACCCGAAGCGCGCGCGGCCGATGCGCGCGGTGGGCAGCACCAGCCGCGGCTACGACTCGGGCACGGTGTTGGCGGTGGTGCAGCCCATCGTCGGCGCCCCGTTGATCAGCTGGACCGCGCCGAAGTCGAACACCCGCGTGCCCGACGTGCTGCAGAAGCTGATGAAGGCGAACCTCTCGGACGACGACGGCTCGGAGATCTCCGCGAAGCTGGGCGCCTCGCCGCGCTACCTCGACCTCGATTATTCAAAGATCCCTGGTGAACTGGAGGCCTGGTGCTGGGCCACCGCGCAGATCTCGCCCGAGCTCGCCTTCCACTCGTTGCTCGCCGAGGCCGAGACCCACGACGTGCCCACGGTGTTCTTCGCGGGCCACACGGGAGACGGGGTGTGGGAGCTGGGCCTGTCCGAGCTGATGCAGACCGGGCAGATCATCCGGGGGGCGCAGAGCGGCTACGCGCTGATCGAGGCCCGGGCGCGCTACGGGGTGGTCGATTGCAGCGCGCCGTACGTCTTCGCGCGGAGCGTGGGCTCGATGCACCGGGTGTCGGGCTCCGACGAGATGAAGCCGTGGCAGTTGAAGAACGGCTACGACCGCCCGATCTGCCGCCGCATTCTCGAGGAGCGCGGCGTGCCCCGCGAGGCCTTCGGCTGGGGCAAGAAGGCCGTGGCGCAGGACCTCGAGTCGCCGCAGGGCGAGGCGCTGCGCGAGCGCTTCTTCGAGACGTCACCCTGGTCGCCGCTCACCGAGTCGATCTACCGCGGGGTCAACCTCGGGCTGTACTTCGGTAAGCGCAGCGGCAGCTTCGTGAAGTTCCGCGGCGACCGCGCGAAGATCGTCTGGTCAGGGCGCGCCGACGCCAAGCGGGTGCTCTCGCGCTGGGCCGACCTCCAGCGGCAGACCTTCGTGATGACCACCAGCTGGCTGGCCGACCGCTACGCGAAGAAGTGATGACTGCGGCAGCGGCGTGCTGCCGGTGACGAACAGGGCTTGGAGATGTTCAACCCCAGCCGCTGCTCCAACAGCCTCGGCGGCAGCGAGATCAACCCCAACGACGACTGCACTTTCGCGCCTTCGACCTGGTTCGGCACGCAGGGCAAGGGGGTGGC
>JBBRUE010000973.1:0-2610 GCA_038248085.1 Myxococcales bacterium
CAAGGAGCTCTTCGCGCGCGCGGTTCACGTGAACTCCCGGCGTCGCGACAAGCCCTTCGTGAAGGTCGACTGCGCCGCCCTGCCCGGCTCGCTCATCGAGAACGAGCTCTTCGGGCACGAGAAGGGCGCCTTCACCGGCGCCGAGGCCCGCCAGCCAGGCAAGTTCGAGGTCGCCTCGGGCGGCACGGTGTTCATCGACGAGCTCGGCGAATTGCCGATGCCGGTGCAGGGCAAGCTCTTGCGGGTATTGCAGGACCGCGAGTTCGAGCGCGTCGGCGGCACCCAGACCGTGCAGGTCGACGTGCGCATCGTCGCCGCCACCCACCGCGACCTCGCCCAGATGGTCCGCGAAGGGAGGTTCCGCGAAGATCTCTACTACCGCATCAAGGTCGTCGAGCTGGGGCTGCCCCCGCTCCGCAGCCGCGGGCCGGAAGACATCGAGCGCCTCGCCCGCCATTTCATCGCCCAGGCCACCAAGCGCCATCACCTGGTGAAGGAACCCCACCTCTCCCTCGAGGCCCTCGAGCAGCTCAAGGCGTGGCACTGGCCGGGCAACGTGCGCGAACTCGAGAACTGCGTCGAGAGCGCGGTGGTGCTGTGCGAGGGCGAAGTGCTGCCCGAGCACCTCCCGCTGCCCGAGGCCGGGAAGTCGCCCTCGACGGTGGTGCTGGTGACCGCGACCGCGAAGGACTCGCCGGTGGCGACGCTGGCCGACGTCGAGAAGCGGCACATTCTCTCGGTGCTCGACCGGGCCAGGGGCAACCGCACCCAGGCCTCGAAGTGGCTCGACATCGGCCGCAACACCCTCGCCCGGAAGCTCAAGGAATACGGTCTGGGCGAAGAGTGACGCAGCTGCGCCGCGTGGCGGTGCAGGCCCTCGGCCCAGCGCCGTGGCGTGAGACGCTCCTCCCTCCACGAAACGCAGCCGAGGTGGCCGGCTGTGCATCGTAGACGCATGTGGTGGTGAGCAAGCGGTATGGTCGGCGCATGTTCCGGACCACCGTCGTCGTCCTCGCCGTCGTGTTCTCCACCGCAGCCTCCGCCGACGAGATCGTCAACGGCGCCCCCTCCCAGGCCGAGCTCGGCCGCTACACCGTCGTGCGCACCGCCGACACCACCGCGCGCTTCGACAGCGCCACCGGCACCACGTGGTTCCTGTGCAACCGCAAGACGAAGCAGGCCTGGTGCCGGGCGAAGGAGATCCAGTCGCTGCCCGCGGGCCCGGTGGGCCGCTACAAGCTGATCGACGCTGTACCACTGCTGATGATCGACACCGTCACCGGCCGCTCGTGGCAGCGCTGCGAGTTGCCGACTCCCGAGAAGGGCCTCGCGTGGTGCGCGCTCGAGGACTGAGGCGGCTCGCCATCGCCGCGCTGGTGCTGTTCGCCAGCGGCTGTTTGCTCGCCCCCCAGGTGCTCGACAGCCCGTGCGCGGGGCAACCGGCCACCGACGGCGGCGCCTGCCCGGCCTGCGCGACCGACGCCGACTGCGTCATCGCCACCAACCGCTGCTACGCGTCGGCGTCCTGCGTTCCGAGAGAAGGGAACTGGGCCGTCACCCTGCTCGGCTGCTCGGTCGAGCACCCGCCCACCACCGCGACGTGCGGCTGCGTGAACTCGGTCTGCCAGGCGAAGTAGCGCCGGCGCCTCTCACTCACAGCCCCGCTCCCCGCTTCGGCCTCAGTTCGCGTGCGGCGGGGGGCGTTGACCGGGCTGGCCGCTGACGGTGAGGTTGTCGAAGCGACAGAGGTGGTTGCGACAGCCGAGCGCCACCTTGCCCACCTGGCCCGCGAGCCCGGGCAGGACCTGGCGGGTGATGCGCGTGGAGTTCACCCAGGCCTCGGCCTTCACGTCGCCATTTTTCATCGCCGTCATCCGCAGCCGGAGGCGGAACTTGCCCGCGGGCGCTCGCACCGGGTCGCCCTCGAGTTCGGCCACGTCGCGGGCGGAGTTGTCGTGCTCCTCGCGCCCGTCCTTGCCGAAATAGCGCCAGCCCAGCCGCAAGTCGGTTCCGGGAATGGCGAAGACGCTGACCTGCAGATCGTTGATGCGGAAGGCGAGCTCCGCGAAGTGTTGGGTGTTCTGAAAGTCGAGGGCCGGAAACTCGGGGGAGAGCGGCTCGATCTCCACGTCGACCGCGGCGTCGAGGCGATCGGCGAGGAAGTAGCGCTTGGCCACGTACGCCCGCGGCACGAGCATCTCGTGCTCCAGGGCCCCGCCGTATTGGATCGACGTGAGCACGCCCTGGTCGAGCGTCCACAAGCCGGAGTGGAGGTTCAGCTCCTCGCCATCTGCCTTCGCATCGAAGCTGAGGGTGAAGCCATCGGGCTCGGGGGTGACGGCCGAGAAGACCTCGGCGTCGTCGCTGTCGTGGTACCAGGCCGGCGCCGCGGCCAGCGGGGGCGCCACCACCTTCCCTTCCGGCCACAGCTTCAACGTCACCCCCAGCACCAGCAGCGCGCCGAGCACGAAGACGCCGAGCTTCCAGCCCGCGCCGGGCTCCTGCACGAAGGACGTCGCACGCTGCACCATCGGCGCCGAGGCCGGCCGCCCCGGGACGGTGCTGACCGCCGGCGAAGGGCCACTGCTGCCGGGGGCGATGGCCTCGAAG
>JBBRUE010000974.1:0-2607 GCA_038248085.1 Myxococcales bacterium
GCGCGGGTCGAAGCGCGCGCTGCCTTTCGACTTCCGCAGCGCCTCGATCATCTCGCCCACCTTCGGCGTCGGCTCGTACTTCACGCCGGCGCCGGCGAGGAATTCGCGGAAAGACGCGATTCCAGGCGCCGGGTGTTCGAGGTCGAGGGCTACGGTCCAGCTCGCGAAGGTGTCCACGCGCCGGCCTTAGCGCGCGCGACGGACCTCACCAAGTCATCCGGGAAGCTGCGAACCTTCAGGGGCCGAAGTGGCGGGTGGTGCCCAGCTCGCCGCTCAGGTACCCGAAGAGGTACTCGCGGCCCGCGTCGGTCGCCTTGTCGCTCACGTTCGCCGCCGTCGCGCTCGCCGCGAGCTTCGCCGAGAGGGCCTTGTCGCGGTTGATGGTCACGTCGGTGCCTCCGCCCGCGTACTTCTCGGCGAGCTCGAGCACGTTCGACCCGCTCATGCGCATGCAGCCGTGCGACGCCGCGTGGCCGAGGTCTGCCTCTTCCGACACCGGGATGCCGTGAATGTATTGGGAGTACGCACCCAGCGAGAGCTTGGTGAGGCCCATGGGGTTGTCGAGGCCCGGGGGAATCGGCTTGGCGTTCGCCGCCCAGCCGCTGTTCGGCGGGTTCCACGGCTTGCGGGTCATCACGTCGGTGACGTTGAAGTGGCTGCCCTGGGTGGGGAACTCCGCGCGGCCCGGCGAGGTGAGGTAGCGCGCCTTGACCTCGTCGTTCTTGCCCAGCACGTAGAGCCGCGTCTTCGCCGGGTCGGAGATGTCGGCCACGATGCGGAACGCCGCGCGCTTCGAGTCGTCGCCCACCGTCTGCGTCTTGAGGGTGGCGATCTGCGCGCCGCACGCGCGGTCGAGCGCCTTCACCGTCGCGCCGTCGAGCGTGCCCGAGGGCACCACGCCGTTCTTCGTCTGGAACGCCTTGAGCGCCGCCTCGGTGCCGGGCCCGAAGGCGCCGTCGATGCCACCGCGCTTGGCGATGAAGCCCAGCGAGAACAGGGCCGCCTGCGCCGTCTTCACCGCGTCGCTCTTCACGCCCTTCGCCACCGCGGGCGTCGCGCCGGTCGCGATCTTGCTCAGCGTCGGATCATTCTTGAAGGCGCCGCACGAAAGGGGACCCGCTGCGCTGCCGGTGGTCGAGGGGGTGACGGGGCCTGCGGGTCGCGTGGTGACAGAGGGCAAAGGTCGCTCCGGGAGAGGGGCGGTGAGTGTAGGCCCCGGGTCGGAACGTCGCAATTGACGCAGATCATTCAGGGCCCAGCGAGCACCTTGAGTTGGCTCTCGACGGCGCGGACGCCGCGCGCGCTCCACACCACGCGCAGCGCGTGCAGTTGGTCCCACTGGCGGGCGACGGTGCCGGTCAGCAGCACTGCGCCGTTCTTCACCGTGGTGGTGACCGACCCCAACTCGGGCAGGTCCCGGAACGCCAGGCCGAGGTCGGTCATGACGTCGGCGTCGTTGGCGTCGACGAACAACTTGGCCGCGGTCGGGACGACCTCGAGCTGGTTGTTCACCTGCCGCACGCCCGCGACCTTGCCGGCCTCGATGCTGACTGCCGTCTTCACGTCGTCGGTGGGCACGATGCCGAACAGCGTCACCACGCCTTCTTCGGTGTCGACGCTGATCTCCCGGGAAGGCACCCAGGGCGCGGTGAGCAGCCGCACCTTCACCTCGATCGAGATGCGGGTGTCCGAAGCGAGCCCCCAGCCCTTCGCGGCGCCGCTGCCGGCCGGGACCGGCTTCGCGGGCTGAAACGTGAGGCGCTCGTCTTCGAAGAAGTCGTTCGGCGTCGAGACCTCGCTAGCCGTGCGCACCACGCCCGCGACGTGGTCGACGCAAGCGCAGGCGCGGAGGTGCTCGCTGTACGAGCGCGCCTCTCCAGCCAACAGCACCAGCCCCTTGTCGACCGACTTCACCGAGATTTGGCTGCCGTGGATCTCCGCGTCGCCGAGCAGCTCCGTCTCGACGAGCAACTTGAGCTCCTGGTCCGAGCGTGAGGTCGACTGCTCGAGCGACTTCGGCACCACCTGCAGCAGGTTCTTCACCTCGAGCACGCCTTCCACCGCGGCGGCCGTCTGGCCGGCCAGCACGCGCTGCGCCTCGGTCGGCACCTTGCCGTAGAGCGTGACCAGGCCTTCCGCCGTGTCGACGTGCACCGTCGAGCCCCGCACACCCGGCGTGGTCCACAGCGCGAGCTTGGTGCGCATGGTCACGAAGGCATCGATGCTCGGCAAGGCGGCGGCTGATGCCGCGGGGACATGGTGGCCTGATGTCGTCATGCACCCGTGCAAAGCAGCTTGAGGGCCACCCTCAGAGCGGAGGCGGATCAGCCGCTTGCGTTCACCAGGGGGGGACGCGCGTCGCTCACTTTGGACGCGGCACTCGTTCGTTTCGAAGGACCCGGCGCAAGACGCTCAGGACGCTTCGGGCCGCTCGTATTCGGCGACGACCAGGCTGCCGCCGGTGGCCTTCTTCACCACGCGCACCGACGACAACGCCTCGCGCGGCACGGACCGCAGCGAGGGACAGACGCCTTCTTCGAAGCCGGGTCCCGCGTCGGACATCTCGAGCCGCCACCCACCTGCGTGGAAGAACACCGAGGCCACGCC
>JBBRUE010000975.1:0-2607 GCA_038248085.1 Myxococcales bacterium
CGCTATCGCTATCTGACCATCGGTAAGGCAATTCTCGCCGCGATGCGTCAGCGTCTCGATGCTGCGGCAGTTGGAGATGCTGCTGCGCGACGACGTGCTGCCGGTCATCCCCCAGGAGGGATCGGTCGGCGCCAGCGGCGATCTGACTCCGCTTTCCTACGTCGCGGCCGTGCTGTGCGGCGAGCGGGACGTGTTCGTCGACGGCCAGCGCCGGTCGACCGCGGAGGTGTTCAAGGAGCGCGGCATCACCCCGATCCGCCTCAAGCCCAAAGAGGGCCTGGCGATCATGAACGGCACCGCGGTGATGACCGGCCTCGCCTGTCTCGCCTTCGAGCGCGCGGCGAACCTCTCACGGCTCAGCGCGAAGCTCACCGCGGCGGCCTCGGCGGCGATGGGCGGCAACCCGCACCACTTCGACGAGCGCCTGTTCCAGGCCAAGCCGCACCTGGGCCAGCAGCGCGCCGCGGGGTGGATCCGCGACACCCTCGAGGGCTCGGAGAAGACCGAGTCCCGCCTACAGGATCGCTACTCGATCCGCTGCGCGCCGCACGTGATCGGGGTGGTAGAAGATTCGTTGCCCTTCTTCCGCTCGCTGATCGAGAACGAGCTCAACTCCGCCAACGACAACCCGCTGATCGACCCCGAGGACGGGCGCATCATGCACGGCGGTCACTTCTACGGAGGCCACGTCGCGCTGGCGATGGACACCCTGAAGAACGTGGTCGCCAACCTCGCCGACCTGATGGACCGGCAGATCGCCCTGCTGGTCGACGCCCGCTACAACCACGGGCTCCCGGCCAACCTCTCGGGCGCCACCGGGCCGCGCGCCGCCGTCAGCCACGGGCTCAAGGCCCTGCAGATCGGCGCCTCGGCGTGGACCGCGGAGGCCCTCAAGCTGACCATGCCCGCCTCGGTGTTCTCGCGTTCGACCGAGTGCCACAACCAGGACAAGGTGAGCCTGGGGACCATCGCGGCGCGCGATGCGCTGCGCGTGCTGGAGCTGACCGAGCAGGTCGCGGCGGCGCACGTGGTGACCTGCCGGCAGGCGGTGTTTCTCAAGGCGCGCGGCGGCGCGAAGGTGCCCGCGGCGGTGCTGGCCTTCGCCGAGTCGGTGGGCATCGAGCCGTTGATTGAAGACCGGGTGCTCGAGCCGGAGTTGCGCTCGTTGTTGACCCGCATGCGCACGCTCGGGCAGTGAGCCCCGCGCCCTGCCGCTCCTTCACGCTTCGGGTTCTCCGCTCGCTTCCGCGTACTGGCCCAGCTTCCGGTAGAGCGTCTTGCGGTTGATGCCGAGCGTCTCCGCGGCCAGCGTGCGGCTGCCACCGACCGCGCGCAGCACCCGTAAGATGTAGCGCCGCTCGAGCTCTTCCAGCGTCACCAGGCCCGCGCCGCCGTCGACGTCGCGCGCTTCCGCCTCCGCCTGGAAGGTGCGCACCCGGTCGGGGAGATCGTCCACCGTGAGCTGCGCGTAGCGGGCCAGCGCCACTGCGCGCTCGAGGCAGTTCTGCAGCTCGCGCACGTTCCCCGGCCAGTCGTAGGCCAGCAGGCGCTCGGCCACCCCGGGAGACATGCCGGTGACCTCGCGCCCCATGCGCCGGGCGAAGTCGAGGAGGAACTCCTGGGCGAGGGTGAGCACGTCGTTGCCGCGCGCGCGCAGGGGCGGCAGCTCGAGGGCGATCACGTTGACCCGGAAGAAGAGATCTTCGCGGAACCGCCCCTCGGCGACGGCCTTCTCGAGATCACGGTGGGTGGCCGTCACCACGCGCGCATCGAAAGGGATCTCGGTGTCGCTGCCGACGGGCCGTACGCGCCGCTCTTGCAACGCCCGCAACAAGCGCGGTTGCAGTGAGAGCGCCAGCTCACCGATCTCGTCGAGGAAGAGCGTGCCCCCCGCGGCCTGGGTGAAGAGGCCGGCGCGCGCCTGGCGGGCGTCGGTGAAGGCGCCGCGCACGTGGCCGAACAGCTCGCTCTCGATCAACGCCTCGGGCACCGCCGCGCAGTTGACGGCGAGGAAGGGGCCGGTGCGGCCGCTCTCTTCGTGGAGCGCCCGGGCCACCAGCTCCTTGCCGGTGCCGCTCTCGCCCCGAATGAGGACCGTGGAGTCGAGGGCCGCCACCCGCGTGACGACGTCGCGCACGCCGGCCAGCGAGGGCGACGAGAGCCGCGAGAGCGCCGTGCCCTTCGGGACAGGCACCGCCGCGCGCAGCCGCTTGACCTCGCGGCGCAGCGACTGGTGCTCGACGGCGCGCTTGAGCACCAGCGTCACCGCCTCGAGATCGAAGGGCTTGGTGACGAAGTCGTAGGCCCCGGCGCGGATCGCCTCGATGGCCGTCTCCAGGCTGCCGAAGGCCGTCACCACCACCACCGGCACATCGGGGTGCGACTCCGCCACCCGCTTGCACAGCTGCAGGCCATCCATGCCGGGCATGTGTACGTCGGTCAGCACCACCGTGAAGTGACGGGCGCGGAGGAGTTCCAGCGCTGCGTCGGCGCGCGGCACGTGGTGCACCTCGAAGCCCCGGGGCGTCAGCCATTCCCTGAGCAGATCGGCGCTCGCCTCGTCGTCTTCGACCAGCAACAACGGCGAGGCGCTCAAGCGATCACCTC
>JBBRUE010000976.1:0-2602 GCA_038248085.1 Myxococcales bacterium
GAAAAGGGCGCTAAGCATCGGCTGAAGGCATCATGGGCGGCGACGACGGTGAAGCGGCTGGCCCGTTCGAGCGCTGCTTCGGCGGCGCCCTCGAGGGCTCCCTGCTGCGCGGCGGCCCTGGCGTCCTGCGAGACGACGACGACGGCGATGCGGGGACCGCTGGCGGCGAGCGTGACCCGGGTCAACAAGTCGGGAGGAGCCGCGTAGACGGCCGGCGGACGCACCATCGCGGTGACCAGCAACGCGATGAAGCACTGGAGGGCCACTGAGGCGGGCCTCGTCGACGAGCGCATGGGCGCATGGTCGCTCACCCGAGCGCTGGGCGCCACACTTCTTGCCCCGGTGAACCCCTCAGGCCTCGTGGTCAGGCTCGACGAAACACCAGCGGATCTCGGGGGCCCGATCGTGGACCGCCTGCTCGAAGCGGTTGATGGAGTCGACCACCTCCTGGGTGACCAGCCCCGCCTTCACCCGGACCTTCATCGCCACCAGGACCTCGCCGGGCCCCTGCTGCACGGTGATCAGGCGCAACACGGCCTCGATGTTCGGGTGCTCGGGGACGGTGGCCTTGACCGCGTCGGCGATGGTCCCGTCGGCGGCTTCACCGATGAGCAGCGACTTCACCTCGCGCGCAAGGAAGATGGCGACGCCGACCAGCACCACCCCGATGAGGATCGAGCCGATGGAGTCGAAGACGCCGTTGCCCGTCCACCACGCGAGGAGGAGCGAGGCGATGGCGACCGTGAGGCCGAGCACCGCCGCGGAGTTCTCCCCGAAGAGAATGATGAGATCCGAGTCCTTGGTGCGCTTGAGGTACCCGAGGAGCGAGAGCGTGCCCCGGCGCTTGTTCATCTCCTTCACGTTGCCCCACGTCGCCCAGCCCTCGAGCGCCATGGAGAAGAGCAGAATGCCCAGGCCAAGCCACACGTGCTCCACCGGCTCCGGGTTCGCGAGCTTGTGCACGCCCTCGTAGATGCTGAACACGCCGCCGCCGGAGAACAGGAGCAGGGCGACGACGAAGCTCCAGAAGTAGAGATCGCGGCCGTAGCCCAGGGGGTGCGATTCGTCGGGCGGCTTGGCGGACTGCTTGACGCCAATCAGCAGCAGCAGCTGGTTGCTGCAGTCCGCCGAGGAGTGAAGGGTCTCGGCGAGCATCGCGCCTGAGCCCGTGAAGATCGCCGCGACCCCCTTGGCCAACGCGATGGTGACGTTGACCGCGAGGGACTGGATGATCTGTTTCGTATTTCCGGCCACGGCGCGACCTTACCGGGCGCCCGACGAAAGTCAGCGCTCCTTCGGCGCCCGCGCGGTGTTGCGGCCCTCACCCGGCCCGGCCACCGAGTTGAGGTACGAGAGCGCGGTGCGCAGCTGGTAGTCGGGGAGCTTGTCGCTGACCTCCCAGGGCTTGAGGTTGTCGGGGAGCGAGATCTTGAGCGCGGTGAAGTCGGGCCCCTCGCCCTCACCCTTGAAGTGGCGCTTGAGGTCCTTCTCCCGGAGCTGGTCGGCCTTGGTGAGCTGCCCGCCCTCGGCCTCGGGCACCACGAAGTCGGGGAGGATGCCCTTCTCCTGGATGCTCCGGCCCGACGGCGTGTAGTAGCGCGCGATGGTGAGCTTGAGACCGGAGCCGTCTTCCATCTCGATCACCGTCTGCACGCTGCCCTTGCCGAAGGTGGGCGTGCCCATCACCACCGCACGACGGTGATCCTGCAGGGCGCCGGCGACGATCTCCGAGGCCGAGGCGCTACCGCCGTTGACCAGCACCACGATGGGGTACGGCTTCTCGGTGTCACGGTCCTTGGCGCGCTCTTCGGTCACCTGGCTCCCCGCGCGCCCGCGGGTCGAGACGATGGGCAACCCGCCGGGGAGGAAGCGATCGCTCAGCGCCACGGCCTGGTCGAGCAGCCCGCCGGGGTTGTTGCGGAGATCGAGCACCAGGCCACGCAGCTCCTTGCCGCCATTCTGGGTGCGGAGCTTCTCGAGTTCCTTGAAGAGCGAGGCGTCGGTGCGGTCCTGGAAGTTCTTCACCTTCACGTGGCCGACGCCGCCGTAGAGGGCGCTCTCGACCGACGCGATGCGGATGTGGTCGCGGATGATCGCGAACTCGCGGGGCGCGGTGAAGCCCTCGCGCATGATGGTGAGCAGCACCTTCTTGCCCGCCGGCCCCCGCATCTTCTGGATCGCGCGGGCCAGTTCCATGTTGCGCGTCGACTCGTCGTCGATCTTCACGATCTGATCGCCGGAGCGGACGCCCGAGCGCTGCGCGGGCGTGTCGTCGATCGGCGCGACGACGACGATGTTGTCGTTCTTCTTGGCGATCTCGATGCCCAGGCCGCCGAACTCGCCTGAGGTGTCGATCTTCATCTCCTTGAAGACGTCGGGCGGCATGAACTGGGTGTGCGGGTCGAGGGTGTCGAGCATGCCCTTGATGGCGCCGTGCATGAGCTGCTGCTCGTCGACCTGCTCGACGTAGTTGTTCTGCACGTACGACAGCACGCGCGCGAACAGCTCGAGCTGGTGGTAGGTCGCCTCGGCGTGCGTGGGCGGTTGAGGTGAAGGGGCCCCCGCGAGTGCGACCGACGAGAGCGTGAGGACGAGGAGAGCC
>JBBRUE010000977.1:0-2601 GCA_038248085.1 Myxococcales bacterium
CGAGTTCCTCGACGAGCCCGAGAGCCCCTACCTGGGTGACTCACGCGAGCTCGAGTACGCGGAACTTCTCCTGCTCGAACGTGACGCGGGGCCTCGACTGAAGTCCGCCCGCGACGTGTTCGCGCGCTGTCTCGAGTTGCACCCGGAGAACCAGCGTTGCGCGGAGGGCCTGGCGAGGGCCGAGGCCCAGCTCGATCCCTCCGACAAGCTGCTGCGGCCCAAGGCGGTGGAAGTTGATCTGACTCAAAAGGCCACACCGGAGGCCGTTCGGCAGTTCAAACGTTTACAAAACACACAGTAAACGGCTGATGTACTTAAGCATTTTCCGGAAAACAGATTTACAGACGCCCGATTTACCGATTTTCACAGGGGCCGGTGACCCGAGGTCGTGGACCGGGGCACAGTGACCCCATGACCGACGGCCAAGTGGTTTCGCTGAACGACGGAACAAAGGCGCAGGTCAAGCAGGTGCGGGTGAGCGCATGGCAGACGGTGCTGGTAGCCGTCGAGTTGCCCCCCGACCCACCGAAGCCGGAGCCGGACACCACGCACTGACCGGCGCGGTTCTACTTCTTCGTCTTCGACTTCTGGTCGAGCTTCTCCTGGAGCGCACGGACTTCGCCCTTCATCTTGTCGAGATCGCCGCGGAGCGACTGCAGCTCCTTCGCCGGTGACTTCGCTCGCAGGGTGCGCACTGCGTCCCGCGCGAGCCGCTGCTCCCGTCCATCGAGGAAGGGTGTGGTGCCGAGCGGGCCGCACATGCGCTCATCGCCGAGCACCGAGGCCGCATCGATCGCGGCGAGCCGTACGCGGAAGTTCTCGTCGCGCAGCAGCAGGCTGATGCGCTCCACGGCCTCGGTCTTCTTGTCGGCGGGCTCGGCGAGCTTCGCGAGCGTGTGCACGGCGGTGCGACGGCCGAACGCCGGCTGACCAGGTTCGAGCGCGGCGACGACCTTTTTCCACGCGCGGGGGTCGCGCAGCTCCGCGAAGCCGTCGAGGGCGCCGCAGCGCACCGCGTCCTGGAAGGAGGGCCGGTCGAGCATCGCCTCGATCGCCTCGAAGGCGCCCGGGCCACGGAGCTTCCCGAGCGCGCGCCCGAGCTCGCCCTCGACGAAGCCGCTGGCGTCACCCTTCTTCGCGTGGGCGGTGATCACCTCGACGACCGCCGCGTCTCCGCGGAACAGCCCGAGCGCGGCGACCACTGCGCGGCGGGCCTTGGGGGCCTTGACCTTCAACGCTGCGATCAGCGCGTCCCGCGCGCCCGGGGTGCGGAGCGTGCCCAGGGCCTTCGCGCAGGCGGCGCGCGCGCCCCAGTAGACGCTCTCGGTCTTCAGGGTCTTCGCCAGCGCGGCGACGGTGGCCTGCGCGGGATCCTTCGACAGCGCGGAGGCGGCCTCCCCGCGGGCACGGGCGCTCTGGGCGTGCTGCACCTCGGCGCGCCACCAGCCGAGGGGCTTCTCGACCTCGAGCGTCGCGAGCAGGTCGCGGCGGGGGTCGACGATCACCTGCGCCGGCTCACGCGCTGCGGGAATGAAGAAGACCTGTTCCTTCTGATCGACGTGGAACTCGTGCGACGAGGCCTTTTCCCCGATGACCACGTGCACCGGCAGCGTCAGCTCGTAGGGGTCTCCTTCCTGCGCCTGCTTGACCGACACGCGGACGCACTTCTCGTCGGCGTCGAACTTGAGCTCGACCTTGAGCTGCGGGTGGCCGGCGCGGTGGACGTACTCGTCGAAGAAGCGATCGATGTTGCGGCCGGTGGTGCGCTCGACGGCGCGGGCGAGATCGACGGTCTCGACTGCACCACCTTCGTGCGCCGCGACGTAGGCGCGGATCGACGCGTAGAAGTCGTCGTCCCCCAGCCGGCGCCGCAGCTCGTGCAGCACCAGGCCACCCTTCTCGTAGAGATGGCGATCGAAGAGATCGATCGGCGCGTCGAACTTCCGGGCGACGATCGGCCGGGCGTACCGATCGGTGACCTCGGCGAGGTAGCTCTCGAGATCGACCTTGCGCGTCTGGTCGGCCTCGTCGATCGACTCACCCTCCTCGTTCCACAGCACCTCGGCGTAGGTGGCGAAGCCCTCGTTGAGCCAGCCGTGGGGCCAGTCGCGGCAGGTGAGCAGGTCGCCGAACCACTGGTGCGCCAGCTCGTGGGCGATGAGGAACTCGGCCGAGTAGTCGGCGTGGGCGCGCACGTCGTGCAGCACCGCGTCGGTCAGCGTGGTGGCCGAGGTGTTCTCCATGCCGCCGAAGATGAACTCCGAGACGAAGACCTGGGCGTAGTCGCCCCACGGGTACGCCCGGCCGGTGAGCTTCTCGAAGAGCTGCACCATCTTCGGGGTGCGGGCCACGCAGCGGAGCGCGTCGTCCTTGCGCCCGGGGGGGAACAGCGTGCGGATGGTGGTCTGGCCGGCCTTCTGCTCGTGCACCTCGAACTGCCCGACCACGAGGGTCACGAGGTACGGCGAGTGCGGCAGGTCGAGCCGGAAGTGCATCGTGCGGCGGGCGCCCTTGACGGTGTCACCCAGGAGCGTGCCGTTGCTCAACGAGGTGAGCGCCTTCGGGAAGGTCGCGGTGACCTCGCTCGAGCACTTCTGCGCC
>JBBRUE010000978.1:0-2582 GCA_038248085.1 Myxococcales bacterium
CCAGCTCGCGCTGGTGTGGGTCGAGTACGAGGAGAGGAAGCCCAGCACGCTGCTCGAGCTGGCGACGCGCCAGGCGGCGATGACCTCGGGCGACGTGTTCAACGCCCTGCCGGAAGTGAAGGCCCTGCGCGCCCACTTCGAGCCGGTGGAGAACTCGCGGTGGCTGGTGTTCGGCGCCTACCGGGTGAACCGCGCGCGCTCGACGATGCTCGACGATTCCCGCTCGGTGAAGGGCCTGTTCCACGCGTTGGCGAGCGGGGAAGCGCCCACGCTGGAGAACCTGCCCTCGGGCGCGGAAGACGACGCGCGGCGGGTGCAGGTGCTGCGCGATCTGGAGCACTGGTTCACCCCCAGGGGCGGCGCGCGGCTCGAGCTGCGCCTCGACGACACCGCGACCCCGCCGGGCCTCGACCAGGACTTCGCGTTGTTTCTCCTCGCCACCGGGCAGCGCTACGCGGCCTTCGAGCTGACGCGCCGCATGGGCGACGTGGAGCGCGCCTCGCGCACGCAGCGGTGGCAGCGCATGACGCCCACCCGGCAGCTGCGGGCCGACGTGATGCTCTTCACCAACTCGCTCTGGTACGCGCGGGTGTCCGACACCCCGGAGCTCAACGCCCGCTACGACGCCTGGCGCGAGCTGCACGGCATGGCGGCCACGGTCGAGGCGCTGCGCGACCAGACCACCGAGCTCGATGAGTACCGGAAGGAGCGCTTCGAAAACATGGTGGGGGTGATGCTGTTCATCTTCCTGCCGATCACCATCGCCTCGGGCTTCTTCTCGGGCGCGCAGTTCAACGAGATGGACCTGCGGTTCGGTCTCCCGTGGGCGACGGGAGGCTGGGTCCTCTTCGTCATCTACACCCTGTTCTTCTCGGTGCTGGTCTACGGCGCGGTGATCGTGCTGCGGCTGGTGTCGTCGCGAAAACGCTGACTCACTGCCGGCGCACGCGGAACTCGCCCTTCGTCAGCTCGACCTTGCCCTTCAGGCCGTTGGCCAGCTCGGCGGTGCCGAAGATCGCCTCGAAGGTGCCCTCGTCGAAGCCAATGCCGTCCTTCGGGACCTGGTGGGTGAAGGTCACCGTACAGGTGCCCTCGTTGTACACGCCCCAATAGCGGCGCCAGCGGGCCTGGGTGCACTTGAGCTTGCCGTCGGGCTGCCGTTCGAGGCGGAGATCGAACGACTCCTCCTGGCCACCTGCCACGCGCGGGCCATCGGTGCTGGCCATGATCGTCAGCACCTTCTCGTCGTACGAGAGCACCGAGACGAGGTGGCGATCCATGTCGAAGGTCCAGCCGCGATCGAGGGTCGCGGTGAGCTGGGTCACGTCTTTCTTGAGGGCGCCGAGCTCGCACCAGGGGAAGTGCTTCGACCAGCTCATCATCTCGGACATCGAGCCGCCGAGCTCGAGGTACTTCCGGTAGTACTGCTGGAAGCGCTCGCAGTCGTCGTAGGTCGCGGCGTCGTGGGCGAGGGCGCCGTAGAGCTGAGCAAAGGCGCCCGCGGTGCGCCTGGTGGCCGGCAGGCAGGCCTTCTCGAGGTCGGCGGTCAGCTCGTCGATGGCCTTGAGGCCGCTGTGCAGCATGCGGCGGCGCAGCGTGCGATCGGCGACGCGGATCTTCATGTCGTCGCAGGTCTTCAGGGCGGCCTCCCAGTCGGAGAGCACCGAGAGATCGTTGCCGCGGCCCTCGAGGAGTTCCTTGATGCGCCCCTCGACCCACGGGGCACGTGAGCTGGAGGGGAACGCGTCGAGCGCCTGCTGGTAGGCGCCGATCGCCGCGTCGACGTTGCCGTCGTACAGCAACTGGCTGGCCTTGAAGTCGAGCAACCGCGAGGCCTGCCCTTCGCCTTGCCGATCACCGGCAGCGTGACGCGCGAGCGCGCTCTTGATCTCCTGGTCGAGCTGCTCGGTGACCGCCTTGCCTTCCTTCGGCTCGGCCGACCCGAAGGTGGGCGCCACGGTGAAGGTCGTGCCATCGTCGAGGCGGCCGGTGAGCACGAACTCGGCGAGCGTCTGGAAGTCCTGGCCCTGCAGGCTGGCCGAGCCGATGTGCGCGTCGCGGATCAACTGTTCCTCGGCGTCGGGCGGCTGGTAGCTGAACGACGCGGGGTAGCTGACCCCGTTGGAGACGGTGGCGTGCTGCTTCGAGGCGCGGGTGAACTCCGCCATGTACCGGCGCTGGTTCTCGACCCAGTCGCGCATCGCCAGCAGCGCCTTGCCCTCGCTGCCCCGGCGGGCCACCCGGAAGCCCTCTTCGCGGTTGGTGAGGTATTGCTTGAGCACGCGCGCCAGGAAGCGGCCCTTGAGCATGCGCATGGTGAGGTAGCGGTCCTTCTCCTCCTTGGTGAGGGCGTCGAACTTCGGCTCGGCCTTGAGCACGTCGTCGACCGACTTGCTCAGCTCGAGCACCGAGCCGGTGATGAGGTCCTTCTTCTTCTTCTGGTACTCCTCGAAGGCTACTTTTACTTCGTCGTAAGTGAGTTCATATAGCTTATTAATCATTATTTAGAAATTTCAGTCTGATTACGCTCAAGCTCTTTCTTGATAGTGGTTTCCATTAGCCATTGCCAATCTTCAGTTGTA
>JBBRUE010000979.1:0-2579 GCA_038248085.1 Myxococcales bacterium
ACCGGGTGGGCATGGTGGGGCTCTCGTACCCCGGCATCTCGCAGCTCTTCGTCGCCAGCGAGGCGCCTCCGAGCCTCGCGGCCATCGCGCCGATGTCGGTCATCGGGAGCACCGACACCACGCTGCTCCCCGGCGGGATCCTCAACGACGGCTTCGCGCTCTCGTGGGTGAAGAACGTGCTCAGCAAGGCCGTGCCCTTCGGCCAGGGCTGGGAGCAGAAGCGCGTCGACGCCGGCGACACCGTGTGCGGCGAGAACCAGCTGCTCCACAGCCAGCTGATCGACAACGTGGCCCAGGCCCGGCAGATCGCCTTCTACCAACCCGAGGAACACGATCGGTACAACCCCTCGACCTTCGTCGACCACGTGCAGGTGCCGGTGTTCCTCACGGGCTCCTGGCAGGACGAGCAGACCGGGCCGTACTTCTTCCTCCTGTTCGATCGCTTCGTGAACGCGCCCGCCCTGCGCATGACCGCCACCAACGGCGTGCACATCGACGGCTTCGGGCCGCAGGTGGTGATGGAGTGGCACACCTTCCTCGAGCTCTTCGTCGCGAAGCGCAAGCCGATCGACCCGGTGAAGGTGCGCAACATCTCGCCGCTGCTCTACACGAGCTTCTTCTCGGCCCCGCTGGTGCTGCCGGCCTCGCGGCTCGCGGGCCTGGCGTCGTACGAGGAGGCGCTCGCGGCGTGGATGGCCGAGCCGCGGCTCCACGTGCTGTTCGAGAACGGTGCGGGCGATCTCAACGCGCTCGGCGCCCCGGAGAGCACCTTCGAGCACAGCTTCTCGTCGTGGCCGCCGCCCGAGACCGACCCGGTCGAGTTTCACTTCCAGCGGGGCGCGAAGCTGGCGCCGACCGCCCCGGTGGAGACGAACGCCTCGTCGACCTTCGTGCTCGACCCGCTGGCCGGCGCGCGGGGAGTGTTGGCTCCGGATGGAGACGTGTGGGCGAAGCTCCCGCACTACGCGTGGGCCCAGCCGGCCCCCGGCTCGGCGGTGCTCTTCGAGAGCGAGCCGCTCACCGCTGACATGGCGCTGCTGGGCACGGCGAGCGTCGATCTCTGGCTCCAGTCGCCGGTCGAGGACGCCGACCTGCAGGTGACCCTGTCGGAGGTCCGCCCCGACGCGCAGGAGATGTACATCCAGTCCGGGTGGTTGCGCGCCAGCCACCGCCAGCCCGGTCCGAAGGCCACGCGGCTGTGGCCGGCACAGACGCTCAAGCAAGACGTGTGGGCCCCGCTGCCGATCGACCAGTGGACGCAGGTGCGGGTCGGCACCGCGGGCTTCGCGCATGCGCTGCGCACCGGCTCCCGAATTCGTGTGAGCATCGACACGCCGGGCGGGGTGCGGGCGGACTGGCGCTTCGCGCTCAAGACCTTCCCGCAGCAGGTGACGTACGCGATCGGGCACGACGCGACCCACGACTCGAAGCTCGTGCTGCCCCGGCTGCAGGGCGTCACCGTGCCGACCGCGGCGCCGCCGTGCCCGTCGCTGCGCGGTCAGCCCTGCCGTGCGTGGGTCGCCCCGGTCAACGTCGAGCGCTGAAGAGCAGTCGGGTCTTCTGTCGCTTCAGTTCTTTTTGAGAAATTGTGCTCTTAAAGGCACGGTATTCGGGCCAATGTGCCTTATCGGGCACAAAGTTAAGAAAAGAAGCGCAGCGGGAACTCCCCTGCTGCACGCGCGCGATTTACCGACCGCGCTTGAGTCCGAGCGTCTGCGCGAGACGGGGGAGGGCGGAGGCCCAGGTCTCCTTGAGGTGGCGGTCGAGCGTCTCGAGAATCAGCTGCGCGGGCGACGCCATTCGTTCTCTCGCGTCGCCGGGCGGCGAACCAGCCTGCCGAAGTCGTAGTTGATGCTCGGGGCCCTGGTGTCCCGGGGCCTCAGGAGATCGGCGACCTCATCGATCGTCGAAGTGTGCTCGGCCTCAGGCAAGCCCCGCAGCAACCACGCGAGAAGTCCTTCCGCCCGTTCCTGTCGCGCGAGCCGCGCGAGCCTCCGCGCGTCGATCGGCCCTTTCTGCAGGGCCCGGACGATCAGCTTCCAGTTTCGGCCGTCGGCGTCGCCGTGGGGCATCGCCAACGCGACCAGCAGCTCCTCGAGGCTGACGCCTTCGGTCGGGGCTCCGCTGGTCTCGAGGTTGGCGTAGGCACCGAGGTGGCCACGCCGATTCAACTCCTCGACGAGCCAATCGTTGAGCGGGCGGCCCCCAGCCAGTCGCTCCAGCCTTCGCCTGAAGAGCGAGGTGTGCGGGGTCTGGTGGGTGCGCTGGCCGATCAACATTCGCCGCCGAGCATAGCCGCATTGCCAGCGCGTCGCGGGCCGCGGCGATCTCTTTAGCGCCCGGAATGCGGCCCACCCAGTCCCATTCGGCGCGCGTGCGCACATCGACAATCTGCGCGCCGGGCGCCAGCCGCCAGACCTCGCAGGCTTCGCGGGGCGTCAGAGCGCCGGGGTAGGGCAGGCCAAACTCACGCGCGCGCATTTGCGCGAGGTCAAGCAAGTCACTGAGTTTTCCCATATCGTTATTGCTCCTGAGCTGCACGGGGATGAGTATAAGACATGCACCATGAACTGACGTTC
>JBBRUE010000980.1:0-2579 GCA_038248085.1 Myxococcales bacterium
CGGACCAGGTGTGACCCGGGGTGCCGATCACCACCGTCCAGCGGTTCATGGGGCCCCTATACCTGAGGTGAATCTGCGCGTCGGCCGCGCGTAGGATGAGGCATGAAAACGCTCCTGCTGACCGCCGCCCTCTCGATCTTCGTCACCGAGCTGGTCGTCCCCGAGCGCGCGGGCACCAGCGACACCCCCGACGGCGGCAAGAAGAAGAAGAAGGACGGCGAAGAGGGCGAAGAGACGCTCACTTCTTGAACAGGTCGGCCTTCAACACCACCGACCCACCGGGCGGCACCTTCACCGACACCTTCCGCGTCACCCCGAGCTGGTTGTTGCGCAAGACGAACGACGCGGTTCCGGCGGGGACCTCAATGGGCGGAATGGGCGTCGTGCCGAGGTTCTTGCCCCCGTAGAGCACCTCGGCCCACGGGTTGACCCGCACCGTGACCCGCCCCGTCTTCACCGGGCGCTTGAGGGGAGGCCGCCTCGGCGGCGCCCGTACCTCGTCCCCCGAGCCAGCGTCGGTCGGCTCGAACTCCACCTCGGCGGGGATCACCAATTCGGGGATCATCACGTCGCCCGGCCCGATCTTCACCAGCGGAATCTCTTCGGCGACCGGAAGCTGAACCGGCGCCCGCGGCCACAGCGCGAGCAGCAGCACGAAGCCCACGAGGAGCGCCGTCGCGCTGCCCACCACGATGGGCCAGATCAACTGGCCTCGCTCGTCGAGCGGGGGAAGTACGTCGTGGCTCACTCGCACCGGCTGCAACGAGGGAATGCTCAGCGGCTGGGTGCCGCCCTTGCGCGTCGACAGCACGCCGGTGGTCCCCAGCAGGGCGTCGTCGGCCACCACCCCGGCGTTGGCGTCGAGGGCCTCCGCGCCGAAGAGGGCGGCGAGGAACCCGACGACGTCGCCCGGCACCACCGTCTGCGCGCTCTTCACCAGCCAGGCCTCGAGCGCCTCGATCATCGCCGCCGCCGAGCTGAAGCGCCCGCCGGGGTCCGGCGCCAGCGCCCGGGTGAGGATGTCGTTGAGCCCCCGGGGCAGCGACGGGTTCGGTTCCCAGCCCGCGCGGGGCCCCTGCGCCGCCTCGACCGAGCGCGGCGTACTCGCCGGCTGCTCCAGCGTGAGGGCCTCCGAGAGCACGACGCCCATCGCGTAGACGTCGGCGCGGCGATCGACCTCGGCGCCGGGCAGGGTCAGCTCCGGGGCCATGTAGGCCAGCTTCCCCTTCGGCCGGCCGACCCGCGTCACCGCGCCGCTCATCGCCTTGGCGATGCCGAAGTCGACGAGCTTCACCACGCCCGAAAACGCGACGAGCAGGTTCTCGGGGCTCACGTCGCGGTGGAGGATGCCCAGCGGCCGGCCCCGTTCGTCGGTCAACTCATGCGCGAAGTGCAGCCCGTCGAGCGCCTGCGAAGCGAGCCGGGCGGCGATGCGCGGCGGCACCTTGAGGCCCTGGTGCTTCGCGGCGGTGATCACGTCGCGCAGCGAGCGCCCGTGCACGTACTCCATCGCGATGAACCAGGTGTTCCCTTCGTGCTCCAACCCGAAGACCTGCGCGATGTTCGGGTGCTGGAGCTGGGCTGCCAGCTTCGCCTCGTTGAGGAAGAGGTCGATGAAGGTCTGGTCGCTGGCGAGGTGCCGGAGGATCCGCTTGATCACCACCGTCTTGCTGAACCCGCCCGGGCCCTCCTGGCGCGCGAGGAAGACTTCCCCCATGCCGCCAGTGGCGAGCAGCTTGACCAGCCGGTAGCGACCCAGACTCTCCACGGGCCCGCCCACCCTACACGACGGCGCGCAGCCGTCGCGCGGCCTCGAGCAGGGTCACCCGCTCGCGATCCGCGCCCAGCCAGGCGAAGAGCTTGCCCAGGCGCTCGAGCTTCACCCGCGCGGGGACGCGGAGATCGCGCTGCTGACGGGCCAGCGCGGGGGGAATGCCGTCGCTCTCGTCGAGCACGTCGACCGCGTGCAGCTCGAAGTTGAACAACGTGTCGCGGCGCAGCGAGCGGAAGGTGGCCTCCACCAGCGGCCAGGGCATGGTGGTGGCGAAGGTGCCGATGAAGGGCAGGCGCGTCACCGGCGCGACCGCCATCGGGAGCTCGATGAGGTTCGCGTCACCCCGCGAATAGGGGTCGTTCAGAGAGGGCCGGTACGGCACGCGCGGCGCCAGCAGCACCCGCGGCGAGTCGAGCACCGCGCGCGACGGGCGACGCGCCACCGCCAGGACCCCCATCACCGAGGCCTTCGCGAGGTAGTACGGCGTCGCGGGGAAGGTCGATGAGTCGTACGCATAGCCCCGCGCCGCGACGGCCTTGAGCATCGCGGCCGTCAGCGTGTACCCCGGCGCGCGAAACCCGGCCGGCGTGACGCCCAGCTCGGCCAGCGCTTCTTCACAGCGCACGAGGTCGGCCTCGATCTCGGCCTGGGGCCGGCGCGAGAGCGCGTAGTCGTGCGAGAAGCTGTGGTTGGCCAGCTCGACGCCGGCCGCATGCGAGGCCTTCAACGCGCTCACCAGCGGCTTCGAGTGCAGATCGCTGCCGATGACGAAAAACGTGGCCGGCACTTTCGCCTGGGCGAAGAG
>JBBRUE010000981.1:0-2563 GCA_038248085.1 Myxococcales bacterium
CCATCTTCACGGCGAGCTCCTTGCCGGCGGCGGCGTCCTTCATGCCCTTGATGACTTCAGCGAGATCGGCCTCGTTGAACTCGGCGGCCTTGACGGGCGTGCGTTCGGCGATCAGCGCGCCGAAGCCGTAGAGCGCCTTCTGCTTGTCTTCCGCGGTCAACGGAGGGGGCGGAGGCGGTGCCACCGGGGCGGTGGGCAGGGCCGCGACGACCGCCGGGGGGGCGGCGTCAGGCTTGGAGTCGGAGGGGCAGCCGGTGAAGGCAAGCGTGGCGCCCAGGGACAGGATCTTGAACGTGGTCTTCATGGGTGCGCGCTTACTTTCCGACGATGCTGATGAGCTCGACTTCGAAGTTCAGGACCGAGTTCGGGGGAATGCTGCCACCCGCACCGCGCTCGCCGTAGGCGATCTCGGACGGGCACACGAGCTTCGCCTTGCCGCCGACCTTCATCTTGGCGACGCCCTCGGTCCAGCACTTGATGACTCCAGAGAGGGGGAACTCCGCGGGCGTGCCGCGCTTGTACGAGGAGTCGAACTCCGTGCCGTTCACGAGGGTGCCCTTGTAGTGCACCTTCACCGTGTCGGTCGGCGCGGGCTGCGCGCCGGTGCCGGCCTGGGTCTCGAAGTAGATGAGGCCGGAAGGCTGCTTCTGCGCGCCCGGGGCGGCGGCCTGGTCGGCGAGGTACTTGGCGCCCTTGCCCTTCTCCTCCTCGGCGCGCACCTTCTGGCGCTCGCGGAGCATCTGGTCGACCTTGGGCATCGCTTCGGCCGTGGGGACCTTGAGCGGCTTGTTGAGGGTCGCGTCCATGAAGCCGGCCATCACTTCGGTGAGCTCCTCTTCGGTGAACGCGGCCTGGGCGAGCGGGGTGCGCTGCGCCACGAGGGCGCCGAGCGCGTAGAGGACCTTCTTGCGGTCTTCGGCGGAGAGCGGCGCGGCCTTGGGAGCGACAGGCGCGTCGGCAGGGGGAGTCTTTTCCTTCGGGGGCGGCGGCGTCGCGAACGCGAGCGAGCCCGTCAGGCACAGCACGGAGATCAGCTTCTTCACGGTGGGTAGTCCTTCGGGTGGTGAACTGCGGGGGAAAAGGTTCAGGCCTTGTAGACGTTCATCACGTCTTTGAGCAGCTTGAGGGCTTCGTCGTGCGGACGCTGGAAGGCGTTGCGGCCCATGATCGAGCCGAAGCCTCCGCCGTCCTTGATGCCTTTGATCTCCTCGAGGAGCGTCGCGGTGTCCTTCGCTTCGCCGCCCGAGAAGATGACCACGCGCTTGCCGTTGAAGGCGCTCTGCACGACGTGGCGAACGCGGTCGGCCATCGTCCTGGTGGGGATCGCGTACTTCTCGAACACCTTCTTCGCTTCGGCCTGCTCGACGAAGTCCTTCGGCGGCTTCACCTTGATCACATGGGCGCCGAGCTGCGCGGAGATCTGCGCCGCGTAGGCCACCACGTCGACCGCGGTCTCGCCGTCCTTCGAGAGGTTGCCGCGGGGGTAGGCCCACAGCACGGTGGGGAGGCCCGCGGCCTTGGCCTCGGCGATCAGGTCACGGAGGTCCTGGTACTGCTGGTTGCGCTCCGCGGAGCCCGGGTAGATCGTGTAGCCGATCGCCGCGCAGCCCAGGCGCACCGCGTCCTTCACCGAGGCGGTCAGCGCCGACATCGGCTCGACCTTCGAGAGCGAGTCGGAGTTGTTGAGCTTGAGGATCAGCGGGATCTCACCGCACAGCGTGCCGGCGACGGCCTCGAGGAAGCCCAGCGGCGCCGCGTAGGCGTTGCAGCCCGATTCGATCGCGAGCTGCGGGTGATAGTCGGGGTCGTAGCCAGCGGGGTTGGGGTGGAACGAGCGGGCGGGGCCGTGCTCGAAGCCCTGGTCGACCGGGAGGATGACCAGCTTGCCGGTGCCCGCCAGCGTGCCGTGATTGAGCAGCCGCGCGAGGTTGGTCAGGACGCCGGGACTGTCAGAGGGATACCACGAGAGGATCTGCCGGATGCGCTCGCTGTAGGCCATGCGGCGCGACTTAGTGCGTTTCGAAATCTCCCAGAAGTCATTTCGCTGGCGGTTCAGCAGCCAGCGCGAGCTTGAGCGGAAAGGTGCCCAGCGGGTTCCCGCCGATGCGCACGAGCACCTGGAACTCGCCCGGGTTGCGGATGCCGGTGGGCTCCCAGTCGACCTGCCACTCGGCCTCGTCGCCGTTACCGAAACGGATCTCGCCCGACGCCTCCATCACCGTGTCGCCGCGCTGGTCGAGGATCGCGATCTCCACGCGAGTGTTCTTCTTCGCCGGCGACTTCACCCGGACCACTGAGCTGAACTTCTCGGTGGTGAAGGGGTTCGCAGTCACCAGGACCTGGTCGTAGGGCTTCGAGGGCTTCGCCCCGTCGGGCCCGCGCAGGAACGCCTTGCCGTGCACCACCCGCACCACCGAGTAGCCCTCGTCGGCGCGCGTGGCCGAAGGCCCCAGTTGGGTCGACGGCTCACCCTTGCCGCGGGCAGACTCGAGCTTCTGATCCTTGGGGATGCCGCTGAAGGTGGGGAGGCCCAGGTCGAGCTTCGGCGCCGACTCCTTCTTCG
>JBBRUE010000982.1:0-2562 GCA_038248085.1 Myxococcales bacterium
ACACCCGCGACGCCTGTGACACCCGCGACGCCCGCGACGCCTGTGACACCCGCGACGCCTGTGACACCCGCGACGCCCGCGACGCCTGTGACACCCGCGACGCCCGCCGCGACGCCCGCGACGCTCGAGACGCCCGCGACGCCCGCGACGCCCGCGACGCCCCCGACGCCCGCGACGCCTGTGCCGGGTGTGCCGGCTGAGCCGCGCCCTACGCCCGCGACGCTCGCGACTCTCGCCACGCCGGCGCCGCTCGCGACGCCCGCGACGCCCGTGACGCCCGCGACGCCCGCGACGCCCGCGCCCGCGACAACCGAAGAAGCTCGGCGCCGCAGCACGGGGCGTTGGGTCCGTTCACCCTGTCAGGACAGGGTTGACGGACCCGGCACCGCGGTCTCCCCGACTCCTGGCACCTGCGTCGTGGTGCGGCGCGCATGCGTGCGTGGGCCGCGACCACCACGCTTCGCCGCACCCAGCGGTCACGTCCCTGAATCCGGCCGCGCCTCGCCACCGACGCGTCGAGACTCGAGGTCCGGGCGCGCGACGAACGACGCGCCTCGAGCGCGCAGCGCCTCTTCTGCGAGGCAGCAGGGCCTGGTACCGGTGCAGTGCTCGAGACCCAGCGCGTCTCGCCGCCGGCTGTGCCCGCCCGCGCGCGTCGGCGCATCACTACACGAGGTCGCCGCGGCGGAAGTTGAAGTACCCGATGCTCGCCGCGAGCGTGCCGAGCGCGACCGGGTACACCATCGAGTAGATGATGAAGTTCGGCCCGCCGAAGTAATCGTAGATGACGAACGCCGCCGGCCCGAACACCACCAGCTGTGGGTCGAAGAGCATCAGCGCGCCGGTGCGGAACACCTGCAGCGGGTTGATCAGCGCGATGGCCACCACCCACTCCGCGGGCATGCGCCCCTGGATCAACACCCCCAGCAAGATGAGGTCGAGGAACAGCAGGCACGTCAGCCACAGCACGAAGGCCGAGCCCTGGGCCACGTCGGTCGAGCGCGCGAAGGTCGAGAGCATCATCCCCAGCCCGAGGAAGCACCACGACATCGCGGCGAGCTGGCCGGTGTAGATGCCGAACATCCGCCACGGCACCTCGATCTCCTTGAACGTCGCCCAGCCGGCCGCCGCGAGCATCGCGAGGAACACCGGCAGGAACACCGTGAGGAAGCGCCCCACCAGCCGACCCCAGTACCAACTCGACAACGAGACCGGCAGCGACAGCAGGTACTCGTACACCCCCGCTTCGCGATCGCCGGCCACGCTCCGCACCGTGGTGAGCAAGATGAAGATGGGCATGATCGCCATCGCCAGCTGGATGTACGTCACCAGCAGCCGCGAGAGCCCCATGAAGCCCAGCACCCGCGACTCGGTGATGCCGAAGGCGAAGAACGCGGCGACGATGCCGCCGAAGATGAGCGAGTAGACGAAGAACCAGCGCGCGCGCACCGATTCGAGAATGTCCAGCTTCGCGGTGAGGGCCAGGTGTCCCATTCGTTCGTCTCCGTCAGTGCTTCGTGTCCAGCGTGCGCACCTGCTCGCGCACCGCCTCGAAGGTGAGGCCCTCGGCCGTCGGGTCGAGCGCCTCGAAGCCGAAGCCCATCGGGGAGCTCTTGCCTCCCACGTACTTCGCGGTCTTCGCGTCGATCCACACCGAGTCGGAACGCCGGGCCACCCAGATCTCCGTCGCCGCGTCATTGGCCCAGGGCTGCCGCTCGAGCCACTTCGCCGCGCAGCCGAGGTCGTCGAACTTCACCACCGCCTGCTTCGGCCCCCCTTTGACCTGCGCCGCGAAGTGCGGGTCGCTGATCACCATGCTGCAGCCCTGGCACTGGTCCCGGTCCCACTTGATCTCCGCCGGGCCCGGCTTCGCGCTCGGAGTGCACGCGACGAAGGCCCACACCGCGACCACCAGCACGCGCGCAGTCACGAGACCACCTTCAGCTCCACCGCGTGCTCTTCGAGCGACACCCGCACCAGCAGGCCGATGTAGCGCGAGACCATGCCCATGAAGCGCAGCCGGTCGGCGCCCGCCACCGTGCCCGCCCACTCCACCCCGCCGCCCACGTCGCGGAAGCCCCACTCGGTCAACGCCTTGGCGATCGCCGGGTCGGCGCGCCGCAGGGTCACGCTGCAACCCAGCACCGTGCTCAGCGGGGCGTCGGCCACGCGGTCGTCGAGCACCACCTTGCCGCGGTCGAGCTCGATGACGCGGTTGACCAGCGAGGCCACCTCGTCGAGGCGGTGGCTGGAGATGATCATCGTCGCGTTCGCCGCGCGCTCGGCGAGCAGCGAGAAGAAGACGTGCCGCGCCTCGGGGTCGAGGTTCGCGGCGGGCTCGTCCATGATCAGCAGCTCGGCCTCCCGGCCCAGCGCGATGGAGATGAGCAGCTTCTGCTTCTGCCCCCCCGAGAGCTTGAAGAAGGGCTGGCTGGCGAAGAGCTTCACGTCGAGGCCGAGGCGGGTGGCGATCTCCTCGATCTGCGAGACCTTCGTGCCCGACACCGCGGCGGCGAAGCGCAGCAGGTCCTTCACCGGCATCTTCAACGGAGGCGGGAGCTG
>JBBRUE010000983.1:0-2553 GCA_038248085.1 Myxococcales bacterium
GTTGAGGGTGGTGGGGTCGTGCATCTTGAAGAACCACTTCTCGAGCAGGTCGGCGAAGGCGAGCTTCTTCGGGTCGTAGACGACCTTCACCGACTCGGCGTGGCCCGACTTGCTGTCGTGGGTGTCGTCGTAGGTCGGGTTCTTGAGCCAGCCGCCGGTGTAGCCAGCCTCGGTGTCGATCACCCCGGGGATCTTGCGGAGCAGATCCTCCATGCCCCAGAAGCAGCCGCCCGCGAGGTAGACGGTCTCGGTGCCGACGGCGCCGGCGACCACGCCTTCCTGCTTCACCAGCGGGAAGAGCTTCACGAAGGCGCCGTAGCCCTCGGCCTCGAGGCGCTTGGCGGGCACGAAGCGCAAGGACGCGGAGTTGATGCAGTAGCGCAGCCCGCCCTGGTCGCTCGGGCCGTCGTCGAACACGTGGCCGAGGTGCGAGTCGGCGTTCTTCGAGCGCACCTCGATGCGCGTCATGCCCAGGGTGACGTCCTTCTTCTCAGTGACGTTCGCGTCGAGGGGCTTGGTGAAGCTGGGCCAGCCGCTGCCGGAATCGAACTTGTCCTTCGAGGAGAAGAGCGCCTCGCCCGACACGACGTCGACGTAGATCCCGTCTTCGTGGTTGTTCCAATAGGCGTTCTGGAACGGCGGCTCGGTGCCGCACTCCTGGGTGACCCGGTACTGCTCGGTCGACAGCTTCTTCTTGAGCTCGTCAGAGGCCGGCTTGAGGAACGACTTCACGGTGTTGCTCTCCTTGTCCTTCTTCGGCGCCGTCTGCGCAAAGGCCGACATGGCGAAGGCGAGGACGACGGACACCACGGCAGCGACGATGAGCCAGCGGTTCATGCAGGGCATACGAATGGCGCCCTCGAGAGGTTTCCGCCACTGAATGGGTGGGGCGGGTGACGGGGGCCCTATGCCCCTGCTTTCAGGGAGGTAATGCGGGTAGACCGCCTGCCTTCCCGGGAGCCCACGTGATTCGACGAGTGCTGGTCGTGAGCGGTCTGGCGGTATGGGCGGCGTGCGGGACGAACCCGGGGCTCGACCTGCCCGAGCGCGATGCGGGCGCAACCGGGGTGAGCGACGCGGGCGCGGGTGCGGCTCCGGTCGCCGATGCCGGGGCTGCTGACGTTGCGGATGCTGGCCGGGCCGACGCAGGCGCGATCGACGCCGGACGGCTGGATGCCGGGCTCCCCGACGCGGGTCGACCTGACGCCGGGACGATGCCGGTGCCCGATGCCGGCCCGACCTTCACGGGCATCAAGAAGGTCTTCGTGATCCCCATGGAGAACCAGGGGACGTCGGCGGTGTACTCGAGCGCGAACGCGCCGTACCTCAACGGCACGCTGATGGTGCAGGGCGCGTACGCGACCATGTACGGCGACGTGCTGGGGCCGGCGATCTTGAGCGAGCCGCACTACATCTGGCTCGAGGCGGGCACGAACGTGTTCAGCGATCACACCTTCTCGAACGACGCCGACGTCTCGGCGACGAACAGCACCAGCTCGACCGCGCACCTCGTGACGCAGCTGAAGAACGCGCAAGCCCCGAAGACCTGGCGCGCCTACCAGGAGGGGATCAACGCCAGCACCGGCGCGTGCCCCATCGCCTCGAGTGGCTTCTATGGCGCCAAGCACGACCCCTTCGTGTTCTTCCAGGACGTCTCGGGCAACCCGCCGTCGAAGACCGACGTCGACTGCGCGGCGCACCACCGCGCATACACACCCGCGGCGTTCCAGGCCGACCTCGCGGCGAACGACGTCGCCGACTACACGTTCATCACGCCGAACCTCTGCAACGACATGCACGGCGCGGCCTGCACCAACCTCTGCCTCGGCTCGGCCACCATCGGCACCTGCGTGTCGACGGGCGATGCCTGGCTGCAGGCGAACGTTCCCGCGATCCTCGCCTACGTCACCGCCCACGACGGAGTGCTGCTGATCATCTGGGACGAGCCGCAGAGCAGTGGCACGCAGCCCTTCGTCATCATCGGGCCGCACGTGAAGCCGGGCTACGCGAGCGCGATCAGCTACAGCCACAGCAGTTACCTCAAGTCGCTGGAGGAGATCATGCGCGTGCCGGTGTTGCCGACGGTGACGAGCGCGACCGACTTCGCGGACTTCTTTCAGGCCGGCTACTTCCCCTGAGTCACTGCCCCTCGAGCGCGAAGTTGGCGCGGGAGCGGCCGAGGTTCCAGGTGAGCAGCGAGTCGACGCGGTGGCCGTCGCCGCGCCGGGTGATGGCGGCGTCGACTTCGGGGTCGTGCATCGAGACCAGCGCGGGGATGGCGTCGGCCGAGAGCGAGATCAGGTACCCGCGATCGACGTTCGCCCTCTTCACGTTGCGGCGGGCGATGAAGGCGTCGGGCGCGAGGACGGCGAGGCCCAGCATCGTCGCGGTGAACATCGCGATCGCCCCGCCGACGAAGGACGCCTTCGCGGTCCACAGGGTCAACGCGCGCCACGCGAAAGGCTCTAGTTGCGCCCACCGTTCGCATGACGACGTAGACGCTCGTGCCGTCCGATGCGTACGCGCGAAGTGCGTCGGCGTCGACCAGAGGCA
>JBBRUE010000984.1:0-2550 GCA_038248085.1 Myxococcales bacterium
CACGCGACCCGGCTCGGCGTACACGGCGAGTCCCTGCACGGTGCCCGGCCCCGGAGGCGGTGGAGCGGCCGGCAGATCGAGATTCAAACAGCCGGTCAACATCACTGAGAACAGCGCGAGACGGCGATTCATGAAGCCTCCGGAAGAGTCGAGACCGTACCGAGTGCAGAGCACTCCGTCGCGCCTGTTCAGTTGCAGCGGCCGGCGTTGCACTGACCCGAGCAGCACTGGCCTTGCGAGGTGCACCTCATCTGCGGTAACCGTTCAGGGGGCCAGGCCTCGATCAGCCGCGCGCATCCCACCGATCAGTTCCCGCTCTGACTCGGCTCGCGTGAGGCGCGCAGGTGTGATCTACGGGCGCGGTGTCCGACCCGCGCGACCAGCGCATCGCCGAGCTCGAGAGCCGCGTCGCTGCTCAGGACGTGCAGTTGGCGGCGAAGGACGCCGAGATCGCCTCGCTCAACCGCAAGGTCGAGGAACTGACGAAGCTGGTGCTGCTGTTGAAGGAACGGCTGGACCGGAACTCGGGCAACTCAAGCAACCCGCCATCGAGTGATTCGCCGGACCAGCGGGCCGAGCGGCAAGGACGAGGGCCCAAGGGTGGCAAGCGCGGTGGGCAGAAGGGGCACGCGGGCTCGAAGCGAGAGCTGGTGCCGCCCGACCAGGTGAGCGAGTTCAAGCCGCTCTTTCCGTCCGAGTGCGAGAACTGCTTCTCGCCGCTGCCCCAGACGGCGGACGCGGTGAAGCGCTACCAGACGGTCGACTTGCCGGTGCTCAAGGCCCACGTCATCGAGTGGTTACGGCACCGCGTCGCCTGCCCGAAGTGCAGGCACACGACGTGGGCCAGCATGGCGCCTATTCCTGCGACGCCCTTCGGCCCGCGCGTCGAGGCCGTCATCGGGCTCGTCACCGGCGTCTTCCACCTGAGCCGCCGCGTGGGTGTCACCTTCATGTCGGACATCCTGGGCATCGACATCTCGTTGGGGGCGGTGAGCGCCGTCGAGGAGCGGGTGAGCGAGGCGACGAAACTGCCGGTCGCCGAGGTGTGGGCGAAGACGGACGAGGCCGTGGTGAAGCACACCGACGGGACGAGTTGGTACCAGGCCGGCGTGCTGTGTGCGCTCTGGACCATCGCCACCTCGGCGGTGACGGTCTTCAAGATTCTCACCGACGGCAAGGCGACGACGCTCGCGCCGCTGTTCGGCAGCAAGCTGGGCATCCTCGTGAGCGACCGGGCCACTGCGTTGAACCTTTGGGCGATGGAGAGGCGGCAGGTCTGCTGGGCGCACCTGTTGCGGAAGGGCATCTCTTTTTCCGAGCGCGACGGGCCTTCGGGAGCTGTCGGGCGCGAGCTGCTCGACTACATCGCCATCATCTTCACGCACTGGCATCGCCTGAAGGACGGCACGTTGAGCCGCGACGAGTTTCGCGCGCTGATGGCCCCGGTGCGCGTGCACGTCGAGTCGTTGCTCGAGCGAGCTGTGAAGTTGAAGCTGCCGCACGTCTCGGGCTCATGCGAAGACATCCTCAAGCACCGCGCGGCGCTCTGGACTTTCGTGGACACCGAGGGCGTCGAGCCGACGAATAATCATGCCGAGCGCGAGCTGCGGGCCTTTGTCCTGTGGCGCAAGCGCAGCTTCGGCACGCAGAGCGCGCGCGGCAACCTCTACGCCGAGCGCCTGATGACGGTGGCCCACACCGCTCGTAAGCAGAAGCGGAACGTCCTCGAATTCCTCACCGCGTGCTGCGCCGCGGCACGCTCTGGCGCTGCACCGCCGTCGCTCTTCGCGGCCGCCTGACGGCTACGCAGCCTTCGTCGCCATCGGGAAGTACCGGGTGAAGTTTCGCTCGCCGGCGGCGCGGACGCGGCCGGCGGCCTTCAGGTGCTTCATCGGACGCTCCAACGCACGGGGCTTCTCGCCAACGCGCGGAGCGATGACCCTCATCGTCTCGCCCGGGCAAGCCTTCACCGCCTCGAACAGCCTCTCTGCGAGCTCGTTGACCTCCGCTCGTGCTCGCCGAGGGTACGGCAACCCGCGCCGAGTGGTGGCGCGCGTCGTTGTCGGTCCCGCGAACGCGCGCTCGAGCGCCGCCTTCACCCCCGACTGCTGCTCAGCCAGATGCAACCGCACCAACCGCTCGACCTTCGCTTCCAGCGTCTCGTGACTCTTTGTTGTCATGCGCCCGAAGTCGCACGCGGCGTTCACGTGCTCAACCCACCCCCTGAACGGTTACCATCTGCGCGCCCAGACATGTGCCGCGGCACTGACCGAGCTGACACTGCAGGCCCAGACAACAATCACCGCTCTGGCTGCAAGTCTCGGTCGACGGATAGTCCGAACAAAGCGGGTTTTTCGAAGGGCGTCGGGAGGAACTCGGGGGCGGGAGGGGTTCGAGAGATGGTTCTGGGTGCCTGGGTGTGTCGGGCAGAGGCGGATTGGCTCGCAGAGCCAGCCCCGGGCGCACTCCTCGAAGGCCGGCGCTGGTGCTGTTGCCACGAAGTTGGGCGGCTCGCGTGCCGTGGGTCAGAGCAGCGCGAGCTGTGGCGGC
>JBBRUE010000985.1:0-2526 GCA_038248085.1 Myxococcales bacterium
CCTGCTCCCACGCGTCGACGAGCGCGCCCGCGGTGAGCCCGTAGACCGACTGGAACCGCAGCGTGTAGCCGAAGGGCGAGAAGACGCTGCGCCCCTGCAGGTCCATCAGCGCCCAGAGCTTCTCTTCGCCGTACGTCGCCACCAGCCACTCGATGAAGTGCAGGCCGGTGAGGTATGCGCCGCTGAAGGGGTTGAGCTCCCGCTGCCCCAGCGCGAGATCGCCGGCGCTGACGTGCCCGCCGCGCATCGCGACGAAGGAATCGAACGCGGCGCGGTAGAACGGGCTGTGCGGCCGGCCCACGGCGCGCTGCAACCGGCCCTCGTAGTATTGCGCCGTGCCCTCGGTGAACCAGCGCTCGAGGAAGGCCTGCGGCGGGAGCACCGGCCCCAGCACCGTGTTCACCACGCGCCAGAACCCGTGGGTCTGCTCGTAGTGCACGTAGTGGAACATCTCGTGGCAGGCGACGTCGCCCGCATTGGCGCCGCCGAGCCCGTAGAAGTGAAACAGCTCGGAGGTCACCGAGAGCGGGTTGACCGAGTGGAGCGGCTCGCCCAGCGCCTGCCCGCCCACGTACGCGTTGTTGTAGTTCGCCGAGGTGAGGAAGAGCAGGGCGCGGCCGTAGTCGCGCTGGTTCACGTCCTTGGCGCGCATCAGGCGAATGCACTCGGTCGCCCGCGCCGCGACCTGCTTCGCGGCCTCGGCGTACTCGGCCGGGTAGTACAGCTCGACGTCCTCGGTCTCGAGCCGGCGCATGTCGTCTTGCGCGAAGCTGGTGGCGAGCTCCTGGTCGAAGCGGGGCGAGGTGGTGGCGCACCCGGTGACGAGGATCGCGAGACTCAGGGCAAGGCGACGCATGGCCCGCGGGACCATAGCCGCGGGCTCGAGCCCCCCGTTCAACTTCGAGCGCGCATGAGCCACACCGGGGGCGGCGAGCCGGCGCCGCGGCCCGAACGCAGCAAGGCGGCTATGGTGCCGCGCGTGAACGACTTGGTCTTGCAGGAGTTCGAGGCCCAGCGAGCCACGCTCCAGGGCGTCGGTGAGCAGCTCCACGATCGACTCGAGGGGTTGCTGGAGGCCGCTGGTGTTCCCGTGCAGTTCATCACCTGGCGGCTCAAGAGCAGCGCCAGCCTCGCCCGCAAGGTCGCCCGCCCCGACAAGAGCTACCACCAGCTGTGGGACGTGACCGATCTCGTCGGGCTGCGCGTGGCGACCTACTTCGAGGATCACGTCGAGCTCGTCGCGCGGGTGATCGAGAAGCACTTCCGCGTCGACTTCAGCCACTCGGCCGATCGCGCGCGCCCCGCCGGCTACCGCTCGGTGCACTACGTCTGCTCGCTCGCCCACGGCCCGCACGCCGACTTCCGCTTCGAGGTGCAGCTCCGCACGTCGTTGCAGCACGCCTTGGCCGAGGTGGAACACGACCTCGGGTACAAGGTCGACGACGCCGTGCCCGAGGCGATCCGCCGGCGCTTCACGCGCGTCGCTGGCCTGCTGGAGATCGCCGACCAGGAGTTCGTCTCGATCCGGCAGGATCTCGCGGCCTCCCGCGAGGCGGCCCGGCTGATGCTCGCGCGGCCTGAGGGCGACCTGTCGATCGATCTCGTGTCGCTCGACGTGTTGCTCCGCCAGCCGGCCCTCGAGGGGCTCGATCGCGACGTGGCCGAGACCCTCGGCAAGACCGTGGGCGACGAGGCGTTCTTCCCCGACTATTTGGTGAAGGTGCTGCGGCTCTCCGGGCTCGAGACGACCGGCGCGGTGATGCGCGCGGTCGAGCGGCACGGTCCGGAGGTCAAGGCGGCGCTCGCGTCCTACTTCGCGTTCGCCCGCCAGGTGCTGGGCTTCGACGCCGATCGCTTGCCGCACGTGCAGCGGGGGTACGGCCTGTTGTTCGTCGCCCACCTCGCGGTGGTGCGCGGCACCGAACTGGGTCTGAGCAAGGTGGCGCGGCTCACGCGCCTGTACCGCGAACTCGAGTTCCCCGACGACGAGCGCGCGGCCCACCGGGTGGCCTCCGGGCTCGTCATTTCGCTCTCCCCCGAAGGCGACGAGGCGGTCCGGTAGCGGGCTGCTTTTGCGCTGATGTTCGAGGGCATCACCAAGGGGTCGTGCTACGAGCCGGGCCATCATGCCGATGCCCCGTCCTCCCCAGCTCGACTCCGCTTTTCAGCAGGTCACCACGGTCCTTTCGCAGGTGGCGGGCAAGCCCGTCGACCTCGTGAAGGACTCGTGGGCGGAGATCGAAAAGTCGGTGATCCAGGTCCTCGGCGGGCCCTTCAACCCCGCCCAGATGGAGCACCAGGTCATCGCGCTCGGCCTCGCCGCGGCGCTCGGTGAGCGGCTCCACGCCGACTTCCAGTCCTTCTGGTTCCCGTACCGCGAGACCCCCGAAGGCGCGTCGCTCGGCTTCCCCGAGGCGTTGATCATGCTCGCCCCGTTCGGCGCGATCGTCGACGCGCTGGCGTCGGGCAAGCTCGACCGCGTGGACGAGGTGGTGAAGACCATCCGCACCTCGCTGGCGCAGGCGA
>JBBRUE010000986.1:0-2524 GCA_038248085.1 Myxococcales bacterium
GCACGTTCCGCGGGCTCGGCGAGAAGGTGCCGTACCTCAAGGACCTCGGCATCACCGCGGTGCACCTCATGCCCCCCTTCGAGAAGCCCTCCGAGGGCGGCTACTGGGGCTACGCCACGCTGTCCTTCTTCATTCCCGAGAACACCTACTCGTTCCGCAAGGACCAGCAGGAGATCATCGACGAGTTCAAGTGGATGGTGGACCAGTTCCACCAGGCCGACATCGAGGTGTACCTCGACGTCGTCTACAACCACACCGGCGAGGGCGGCTTCTGGCGCGAGCGCCTCGACTTCGACTTCAACCCCGACAACTCGATCCCCACCGGGCTGGTGAACATCGACCCGAAGGAAGTGGTCGGCCTCTACAGCTACCGCGGCTTCGACAACGCGGCGTACTACGCGCTGAGCGACGACAAGCAGTCGTACGTCAACAACACCGGCGTCGGCAACGAGACCCGCTGCAACCACACCCCGTTCCGCCGGCTGATCACCGACTCGCTGCGCTACTGGGTCGAGGAGATGCACGTCGACGGCTTCCGCTTCGACCTCGCCCCGGTGCTCGGTGAGAAGGACCTCAAGTACAACGTCTGGGACGACCCGAAGAACACCGTGCTCCAGGACATCGCCGACGACGCGGTGCTGCAGAAGTACAACACCCGCCTCATCGCTGAGCCGTGGGCCGCCGGCGGGTATGACCTCGGCCTGTCCTTCAACGGGCCCAACAACAACGAGCTGAGCAACGGCTACGGCACGCGCATCGGCCTCTTCCCCCGCTCGACCAACAAGCCAGGCACCGGGTGGGGCGAGTGGAACGGCCGCTTCCGCGACTGGTGGCGCGCCTTCTGGAACAAGGACGACTTCAAGCTCAACAGCACCGAGGTGAAGGACGGCGGCTTCTTCCTCACCGGGAGCTCCAACTGGTACCAGTGGAACGGGCGCAAGCCGTACAACTCGATCAACTTCGTGACCGTGCACGACGGCTTCACGATGTACGACCTGTTCTCCTACGAGCTGAAGCAGAACCGCTGTGGCCCGCTCAACCCGGTGTGCTGCACCAACCCCAACAGCGCGTGGTGCGAGGTCGTCTCGGGCGAAGACAACAACCGCAGCTGCAACTGGCCCGACGAGGCGATGAAGCGCCAGCTCATGCGCAACCTCTTCGTCTCGATGATGATCAGCCAGGGCACGCCGCTGCTGTGGGCCGGCGACGAGTGGATGCGCACCCAACTGGGCAACAACAACGCCTACTCCACCCTCGCCGACAACTCGTACAACTGGATGGACTGGGGCGCCTGGCAGCCGCAGGACCCGCGCCAGCGCATGCACGACTTCGTCAAGCAGGCGATCGCCTTCCGCAAGGCGCACCAGTACGCGTTCGCGCCGATGGAGTACGGCGGGTCAGCCCCCTTCTCGTGGAAGAGCGCGCAGAACAGCGACCAGGTGAACTGGGGCGGCAAGCAGTTGATGATGCACTTCTACGACCCCACCAAGGGCCCGGAGCTCGCCATCTTGATCAACGGCGAGACCTTCGACGTTCCCTTCACGCTGCCCGGCGGGCGCACGTGGAAGCGGGTGGTCGACACGCAGTCGTACTTCGACCTCCCCGAGACGCTCGTGATGCAGAGCAAGCCCCAGCGCGAGTCGAACAACGTGTGGCTCACCGGCGGTGAAACGGTGGCGACGCCCAACTACACCGTCAAGTCGCGCACGATCGTGATCCTCGAAGCGGCCAACTGACCGGCGTCTCCGCGGGGAAGAAAAAATAGGGGAGGCTGTTGCGAACCCGACAGGGGCAGCGCACGCTTTCCATCCACTCGAAGCAAACGGGGGGTCGCCACATGACCATCGAGTTTTACGTCTCGAAGTCTCACCACTACACGCAGGCACGTCGGTTCGCGCGGTGCCCGGCAGATTTTCCGGTTCGCGTGCGCGGCGACGGGGTGCGGGTCAACGACCGCGCTGCCGACATCTCCGAGGTCGGGCTCCGCATCGAGACCGATCGCCCGCTGTCACCGATGACCTTGATCTCGATCAGGCTCGAGCTCCCCCACGGCCTCGAGCCCGTCGACATGCTCGGCCGCGTGATGTGGGCCAAAGAGCACATGATGGGCGTCCGGTTCGAGCAGACCGACCCCCGCTTGTCGGACGCCGTCGAGCGGCTTCGCCAGGACACCGAGCGGATCTGATCGTCCCCGCGCCGGGCTTTGGGTAGAAGTCGAAGCCCGTGCGCGTCCTCTTCCTTTCGTTGCTCTTCTCGGGCTTCGCGTTCGCGCAGGCCCCTGACAGTCGTTTCAGTGCCGGTGGCTACTTCCGCATCATGGCCAGGCCCGACTTCCAGGGCGGCAATGGGCGCCTCGGCTATTGGAACATCAACGGCCGGTTGATGAACGAGGGGCCCTACGCCGCCCTCGAGATGAAGCTCGATCTCCTCCAGGCGCCGCCCGGCACCACCGACATCTGGGCCAGCCTGCACGCCCGCATTGAGGGTGGCTCGGTCACCACCGCCGACTCCGGCAACGGCAGCC
>JBBRUE010000987.1:0-2521 GCA_038248085.1 Myxococcales bacterium
GACGCCCGGTCGGGCCCCGCGCGGTGGCTGTGGCGGGTGTCGTGTCTCTCTCCCGTGGTCGCCATGGGGCTCGGCGTGGCGTGGGCGGCGAACCAGTACTGGCCGTGGATCCCCGCGTTGATCGTCCCCGACATGGTGCCCACGCATGGAGCGCTCAACGCGTTCGGCTTCGTGCTCTGCGGCCACCTCGCCGCTCGTCAGCGCCCGAGCTCCGCCGACTTCAGTCGCTCGCCGCCTCGACGGTGACCGCGGGGAACCTGCTGGCGATGCACGTGTCCATGACCCGCACGAGATCTTCGTAGGCCACCGCGTCCTCGGTGTTCAGCGAGACCGAGGCCTGGTCAGGCAACTGCGCCTTGAGCTCGTCGAGGTGCCTGCCGAGCTCGGCGAGCAGGAGCTTGCCCCGATCATCGCGGCTCACCGGGAGCGTGGCGATCACGCTGCCTCCGACCTGCAACGTGAGGGTCTTCAGCGTGAAGAGCACCGTCACGGGGCGCTCGTCAGGTGACGTGAGGGGCGGCCCGGACGGTGGTGCCGCGCTCGCATGGAGGCTCCCCAACTGGGTCCACACCGCGCTCATGATCAGGAAGACGATGGTCACCGCCATCAGGTCGATGAACGGCACCAGGTTGAGCGCCGCGTCGAGCGAGCGCTTTCCCTTCGTCTTGGTTCCGAGTTCCATTCCGCCGGCCATGCGCAGCAGACAGCACCGCGCTGGCGAAGTTTCAGCACCTGAAGACATCGAGCGCTGCCCGCGTTAGCTGTGACCCCGATGCAGCGCTTGATCGTCGTGGTGGTGGTCGTCTTCCTCTCGCTCTCGATGGGCGTGCTGATCTACGCACGGGGAAAGACCCACGCGCCGTCGCTGGCCGAAGACTTCGCCCACCTCCCGAAGCCTGCCGAGCCGGCGGCGCTCTGGCCCTCACCGGACTTCGCGTTTCGTGATCAAGCCGGCCGCGCGGTCACCAGGGCCTCGCTCGCCGGCCAGCCGTACGTCGCGAACTTCATCTTCACCACCTGCCGCACGGTGTGCCCGCTGCTGACGGCGAAGATGGTGCGGCTCCAGCGCGAGCTCCCCGGCGTGCCGCTGCGCTTCGTGAGTTTCTCCGTCGACCCCGAGCACGACACCACCGAGGCGCTCGCGGCCTACGCGAAGCAGTGGAACCCCGATGAAGCACGCTGGCTGCTGCTCGAGACGACGACGCCCGGGTTGGCGCAGCTGGCCCAGGGCTTCCGCGTCACCGCCGAGCGCACCGACGGCGGCCTCGACGCGGTGATGCACAGCGCGGTGTTCGTGCTGGTCGATCAGCGCGGCGTGGTGCGCGGCGTCTACGACTCGGAAGACCCGAAGGACTTCCAATCGCTTGCCCGCTCGGCTCGGGCGCTGCTCGGGACGCCAGAGCCCGCGGCGCCGACGGTGACCCGGTCAGGCGAGGTGCTCTTTCACGAGCTCTCGTGCACGAACTGTCACGAGCACCCGGAGCTGGCGCCCCCACTGGGCGGCCTGCTGGGAAGGCGCCGCGAGCTCGACACGCGCCTGCTGGTGAACGCCGACGAGGGTTACCTGAAGGAGTCCATCCTCTCGCCGGCCGCCAAGCGCGTGCTGGGCTACCCGCTGATGATGCCCTCCTACGACGGGCACCTCTCGATGGCGGAGCTGGACGGCCTGGTGAAGTACATCGCCGCGCTCCCCTCCCCCGCCGCCCCGTCGCCCGAGGTGCCGGTGGCGATCGACCCGGTCTGTCACATGCAGGTGCGGGTGACCTCCGACGCGCTGCACGTCGAGCGCGATGGGGGACCGGCCGAGTACTTCTGCTCCGCGTGGTGCCAGGCGCGGTTCACCGAGAACCCCGACGCCTACCGTCACTGATCAGGGCCGCGAGACCTCGGCGAGGGCGTTGGCCGAGTTGAACGCGCCGGCGAGGGCCGCCTTGAGCTGCGCCTCGGACACCTCGATCGGACCGCCCTTGAGCAGCGGGTCACCGATCAAGTAGCTCCCGTTCGCCGAGCGGCCGAGCACGACCACGAAGTGACCGCCGGGGTTGTGGCTGTTGAGGTAGTTCCCCGCCGCCTTCTCGGTCTGGCCCCACGCGGTCCACGTGCTGCCGGAGCCGATGATGACCGGGTTCCCCCGAGCCATCGCTGCGTTCACGTCCTCGACGGTGTTGTGCAGTCCGGTGACCTTCGCGCCCGCGGCCTGCAGCCCGTACCCGACGGTGCCCTTCACCGCGGGGAGCAGGCCCAGCCCAATCGACGCCTTGCTGTCGTAGCCGAGCATCAGGTCGCGCAGGTGGTCGATGGCGGTGCTCGCGCCGGCCGCGTCGGGGTGCGGCATCAGGCCCAGCTGCGAGAGCACCATCACCGAGCTCGTCGGCCCGCAGTCTTCGTAGCCGTAGGGCACGTCCGTCGGCCCGACCGGGTCGTTGTACGCGGTGGGACCCCACTGGGTGAGGAACGAGGCGCGCGCCTCCTCGAGGCTCTGCGCGGTGCCCAGCTTGCGCGGCGGGATGAGCTCCTGCAC
>JBBRUE010000988.1:0-2515 GCA_038248085.1 Myxococcales bacterium
AGCCGTCTGCGGCCTTCACGTACTGCTCGCGCCAGTGCAGCCTGAACTCGTGCGCCTTCCAGAACTCGATGCGATCAGGCTCGACGCGGAACCCGCCCCAGTGCGGTGGGCGCGGCACCGTTTGTTCCAGGTACTTCGTGGTGAGTTCTGCCAGCCGGTGCTCGAGCGTGTCGCGCGTGTCGAGCGGCTGGCTCTGCGCCGAGGCCCACGCCCCGAGCTGTGAGACGCGGGGGCGCGAGGCGAAGTAGACGTCGGCGTCGACCGCCGGCAGCGTCACCACGTGGCCTTCGATGCGCACCTGCTGCTCGAGCTGGGGCCAGTAGAAGTTGAGCGCCGCCACCTTCGACTGGAGCAGCGCGCGCCCCTTCGCCGAGTCGTAGTTCGTGTAGATCACGAAGCCGCGCGCATCGAACTCCTTCATCAGCACCATGCGCACGCTCGGGCGCCCCCGCGCGTCGACGGTGGCCAGCGAGACCGCGTTGGGGTCCTTCGGCACGGCCTGCTTCGCCTCTTCGAAGAGCCTGGCGAAGCGGGTGAACGGTTCCTGCCAGTCGGTGTGCGTCATGGTCGTCGGCTCCCGGGGCCTCGTCACGAGGAAGCCCTTCTGGCCCGGGGTCTACCAGAGCCCGACGAAGGAGTTCGTCTCGCGCCCAACTCGGGGTAGTTCAGCGGCCGCCGTCATGCGCATCCTCTTCATCAGCTCCGAAGTCGCGCCGTTCTCGAAGACGGGGGGCCTCGGCGACATCGCGGGGGCGCTGCCCTGGGCCCTCTGCGCTCGCGGGCACGAGGTGCGGGTGGTGACGCCGCTGTACCGCGACGTGCCCCGGGCCTCGCTGCAGCGCTTCGGCGCGCCGCTGACGCTCGAGTTCCCCTTCGGCGAGGTCGAGGTGCGCAGCTTTCGCGCCGAGGCCGACGCGGAGGTCGTCTTCGTCGATGCCCCCGCGCTGTTCGATCGCGGCGAGTTCTACGGCTTCCCCGACGACGCCCGCCGCTTCGCCGTGCTCTCGATGGCCGCGCTCTCGTTCGCCCAGCGCGACGGCTTTCACCCCGACGTCGTGCACTGCAACGACTGGCAGACCGGGCCGGCGCTGCTGGCGCTCCGCCACGGCTACGCCCACACCTCGCTGGGCCGCGCGCGCCGCGTCTTCACCATTCACAACCTCGCGTTCCAGGGCATCTTCCCCAAGCGCGAGCTGGAGTCGCTCGGCATTCCCTGGAGCGAGTTCCACCCCGACGGCGTCGAGTTCCACGATCAGCTCTCGTTCATGAAGGCGGGGCTCGTCTCGGCCGACGTGCTGACGACGGTCTCGCCGACGTACGCGAAGGAGATCCAGACGCCGCACTTCGGGGTCGGGCTCGACGGGCTCCTGCGGCACCGCACCGATCAACTCCACGGCATCTTGAACGGCATCGACACCCGCGAGTGGAACCCCGCGACCGACGTGTTCCTGCCCGAGACCTTCACAGCGGCGCACCCCGAGGGGCGGGCGCGGTGCCGCCGCGAGCTCATCGCCTCGTGCCGCATCGACCCGCCCGTCGACGACATGCCGCTCTTCGGCGTCATCGGCCGCATGGCCGGCCAGAAGGGCGCCGACCTCATGCAGGCCGCGCTGCCCGGGCTGCTCGACCAGGGCGCCTCGGCCATCGTCCTCGGGAGCGGCGAGAAGAGCATCGAGCACGCCTGGCGCCTGCTGGCGGAGCGGTACCCGCGGCGCCTCTCGGTGCGCCTGGGCTTCGACGAGTCGCTGGCCCATCGCATCGAGGCCGGGAGCGACTTCTTCCTCATGCCCTCGCGTTTCGAGCCCTGCGGCCTCAACCAGATGTACTCGCTGCTCTACGGGGCGGTGCCGGTGGTGCACGCGGTGGGTGGCCTGAAGGACACCGTCCTCGATGCCAGTGAGCCCGAGGGCAACGGCATCGTCTTCGATCGACCGACGGCCGACGCGATGTTCCGGGCGCTGGTGCGCTGCGTGGAGCTGTGGCGCGACCGGCCCCGCTACCTCGCCGTGCAGCACCGGGGCATGAAGGGCGACTACGGCTGGGCCCGGGCCGCCGCCTCCTACGAGCGTCTCTACGAGGGGCACCCCACGCCCTGACCCGCTCCCTCGGGGGGAGATCGGGGAAATCAGGCACAAAGGCAGGCCCCTTCGATTACGGTGGATTCGACGTGGCGCAGGAAACGGAACTCGGCGGTTACCAGCTCGTAGGTCGTCTCGCGGTCGGCGGGATGGCCGAGGTCTACCAGGCCCGTGCACGCTCCACGACGCAGAAGAGCCCTGGCGAACCCGACGACATCGTCATCAAGCGCCTGCTCCCGAGCTACCGCAATGACGCGGCGTGGGTGAAGCAGTTCGTCGACGAGGCCAAGCTCACCGTGCGGCTGCGCCACCCCAACATCGTGCGCACCTTCCGCTGCTTCAAGGCGGGCATGGACTATCTGATGGTCCAGGAGCTCGTGAGCGGCCGCACGCTCCAGTACATGCAGGACGCCTTCCGCCAGGCCGGCGCGGCGATG
>JBBRUE010000989.1:0-2514 GCA_038248085.1 Myxococcales bacterium
CGCGGTGCACCACGAGCTCGGCGCGGCCGAGACCGCTTCGCTGGCGAGCGGCGACTACACGTGGGTGGTGCGCGGCGAGGGCGGCGCCTTCGTCTACGCCCGGTCGAGAGGAGCTTGAGGGCCGCCACCTCACCCGTGCGGCGATCGATGGCTCGATAGACGGTGCCCACACCACCGCTCCCGAGCGTCTCGAGCACGCGGTACGGACCGATGACTTTGGGGGGCATGCGCGGCGCGAATGGTAGGGACCACTCGCCACGCGGGTCAAACGAACGATCGCGCCGTTCACTGCGCTCCTTCGACCATTCATCGGCCAGTTGGAAGGACGGGCCGCCTCGCATGTCAGGGTAGGGGGCCCGAACGCAGTTTCACCCTCGACGCCGAGCGCCTTTCGGGTAGGGTGCCCCGCTCCAAAGATGGCCGTACCGATGGAATCAACCTCCGAACTCGAGACCCGGTTGAAGGCGCGGCCCCTGCCGAGGCACGTCGGCATCATCATGGACGGCAACGGACGCTGGGCAGAAGGTCGCGGGCTTGCGCGCGTCGAGGGCCATCGCATCGGCTCCGACAGCGTGCGCGAGGTCACCCGCTGCGCCCGCCGGGTCGGCATCGAGGCGGTCACGCTCTACGCCTTCTCGTCGCAGAACTGGTCGCGGCCGGCGGAAGAGGTCGCCGCGCTGATGGACCTGCTGCGCGAGTACCTGCTCAAGGAACGTGAAGAGATCCTCAGCAACGGCATTCGCCTCAACGCCATCGGCGAGCTCGACAAGCTGCCGAAGTACGTGCGCGAGCCGCTCGAGGCGATCCGCGCCGAGTCGGCGGGCAACACCGGCATGACGCTCACGCTGGCGCTCTCGTATGGCGGCCGCGAGGAGCTGGTGTCGATGACCCGCCGGGTCGCCGAGAAGGTCCGCTCGGGCGAACTCGAGCCGGCGGCGGTCAGTGAAGCCCTGGTCGACGCGATGTTGTGGACGGCGGGCCTCCCCCCGGTCGATCTCGTCATCCGCACGTCGGGTGAGCGGCGACTGTCGAACTTCATGCTCTGGCAGACCAGCTACGCGGAGCTCGTGTTCAGCGACATTCTCTGGCCCGACTTCCGCGCGAGAGAGCTCATCGACTGCTTGAGCTCGTTTCAGCAGCGCGAGCGCCGCTTCGGTCTGACCGCGGCCCAGGCGCAGACGCTGCCTTTCCGTCGGGCGGGCTCGTGACGGAGAAGAACAAGAACCTGCTGATCCGGGTCATCTCCGGGCTGACGCTGCTGCCGATCGTCCTCTTCCTGCTCTATCGGGGCGGGTGGTGGTCGGCCTGCCTGCTGGGCTTCGCGGCCGGCGTCTGCGCGTACGAGTACATCGCGATCACCCTCAAGGGCGTCTCCCCCATCGGGTGGCTCACCGTCGCGTTCGCGTCGGCGATGCCGCTGCTGCCAGTCGCAGCTCCCGCCAATGCCCACGCCCTCATCTCGGGCGCGACCGCGGTGGTGCTCTTCTCGGCGTGGGGGTGGCACCTGCTCCGCGGCCCGCTTCCCGAGGCGCCGCAACGCACCGCGAATCTCCTCACGGCCTTCATCTACGGCCACGGCGGCCTCACCGCGCTCTCCGCCCTCCGCCAGGTGAGCGACGGTGGCATGTGGGTCGTCAGCGCGCTGGTGATCACCTGGGGCAACGACACGATGGCGTACTTCGCCGGTCGCCTGCTGGGGAAGCACAAGCTCTACCCGGAGGTCAGCCCCAACAAGACGTGGGAAGGCTTCTTCGGCGGCTTCGTCGGCGCGATCGGGTTCCTGTTCCTCCAGCGCCAGTTTTTCTTCCCCACGCTCACGGTGGTCGACTGCCTGGTGCTCGGCTCGTTGGGCAGCATTCTCGGGCCCGCGGGCGATCTCTGCGAGTCGATGCTCAAGCGTGCCTACGGCGTGAAGGACTCGGGGAAGATCATCCCGGGGCACGGGGGCATGCTCGATCGCATCGACGCGCTCATCTTCAACGCGCCGATGGTCCTGCTGTACGTCCAGTTCGTCCGCTGACCCCGAAGGGCGGATGAAACCCGTGACGAGCCCGGTTAACGTCCTCCGCACATGGGCGCCTTTCAGGATCTGATCTACACGGCCATCTTCCTGGGCGTGCTCATCACCGTGCACGAGGCGGGGCACTTCTTCGCGGCCAAGTGGGCCAACGTGAAGGTGGTGAAGTTCTCGATCGGCTTCGGCCCGAAGCTCTTCGGTTTCCGCCGGGGCGAGACCGACTACCAGGTGGCGATCTTCCCGCTCGGCGGCTTCGTGCAGATGGCGGGCATGCACGCCGACGACTCCGTCGACCTCGAGTCGGAAGACGTGACCCGCACCTACCTTGGGGCGCCCTGGTGGAAGCGGGTGCTGATCTCGGTGGCCGGCCCGGTGGCCAACTCGCCTCCGAGCGGGTGTACCGCGCCTTCCTCGGGCGCTTCGACGAGGCGAAGACCTTCTTCCACGGGCACACGTACACCGGGAACCCGCTGGCCTGCGCGGTCGCCCTCGCCAAC
>JBBRUE010000990.1:0-2511 GCA_038248085.1 Myxococcales bacterium
ATGGCTCACATGTTGAGGAGGTTGCCGCCGATGAGCGACATGCCGCCGTCGACGGCGTGGATGCTGCCCGTGACGTAGCTCGCCGCGGGCGAGGCGAGGAACAGCGCGAGCTGCGCGACGTCGTCCTTGGTGCCGAAGCGCTGGAGCGGCAGGGCCTGCTCGACCTTCTTGCGCACCTCGGGATCTCCGGCGAGGCGCTGCATGCCCTCGGTCTCGTCGATCGGCCCGGGCCAGATCGACATCACCCGCACCCCGACGGGGCCCCACTCCATGGCCAGCGTCTTCACCAGCATGTCGACCCCGGCCTTGGCGGCGCACACGTGGGCCTGCATCGGGTAGGCGACCTGGGCCTGGGGGGCGGAGATGGCGATGATCGACGCGCCCGGCTTCGCCAGCCGCTCGAAGGCGGCGCGGCACGCGTTGAAGGTACCCAGCACGTCGATGTCCATCACCGCCTTGAAGCCGTTGGACGACATCAGGGCGACGGGAGCGGGGAAGTTGCCCGCGGCGCCGCACACCAGCACGTCGAGGGGGCCGAAGGCCTTCACCGCGGTCTCCAGCATCGCGTCGACGGCGGCGTAGTCGCGCACGTCGGCCGAGTAGCCCTCGGCGGTGATGCCGCGGGCTCGCATGGCGGCGACCGCTGCGTCGAGCTTCTCGACCTTGCGGCCGTTGATGCTCACCTTGGCGCCGTGCGCCCCGAAGGTCTCGGCGATGCGCTGGTTGATGCCGCTGGAGCCGCCGGTGACGAAGACGTGTTTCCCGGCGTAGAGCGAGGGCGAGAAGATCGAAGCCATGAGGGTCAGCCTTTCGTGAGGAGCATGGGCTCGGCCCCGGGAGGCCGGGCGCCGTTCATGAAGAGGTGGGTCACGCCGCGCAGCATGTCCTCGAGCGGCATGATCGGCGCGGCGCCCCAGGAGGCGAGGGCGGCGAAGCAGTTGAGCAGGTAGAAGTCGGCCAGCACCTCGGGGGGGATCATCGGCGACAGCTCGTCGCGCGCCGCTGCGATCTCGAAGCGCTTGCCCACTGCCGCGCGCACGACCTCGGCTTCGCGGTCCGCGAGGATGGGGGTCCTGCGCATCGACACGCCGAAGACGTCGACCAGGAGCTTGCCGCGGCCTTCGATGCCCCACACCTGGGCCATGGTGGTGATCAGCACGTCGAAGATCGCCGTGAGCGGAGCCTCGGCGGGCAGCGCGTGGAGGGCCTCGACGACCGGCTGCTCCGACTCCTTGAGCAGCTCGAGCAGCACGTCGTCCTTCGAGGGGAAGTGGAAGTAGAAGGCCGCGCGGCTGACCTCCGCCTTCTGAGCGATGTCCTCGATGCGGCAGTTGGCGACCCCGTCGCGTGAGAAGATCTCGAGCGCTGCGTGGTAGAGCCTCTTCCTCGTCTCTTCCCTCTGCTTGTCACGCATGCGCCCATGTGTACCCTGATCGTCAGCTTCCAGCAGCAGGAGAGCGCGCCGCTGGTGATCGCCGCCAACCGCGATGAATTCCGGGCCCGGCCGGCCTCGTCTCCCCGCCGCTGGCCAGGCGAAGACTTCGTCGCGCCGCGCGATGAACAGGCGGGCGGCACCTGGCTGGGGCTCACCCGCGCGGGGATGTTCGTCGGCGTCACCAACCGCTTTCCCTCCGAGCGCTTCGTCGATCGCGAGTCGCGCGGCACGCTGGTCCTCGAAGCGCTGCGCGCCCACACCGCCCGGGAGCTGCACGCGCAGTTGCTGCACCTCGAGCCGACCCGCTTCAACAGCTTCCACCTGCTCTACGCCGACGCCGAAGCGGCCTACGTCACGTGGAGCGACGGGGCGCGCATCCAGCACGCCGCGTTGCCTCCCGGGTTGCACGTGGTGACCGAACGCAGCCTCGGTGGGGACGATCGGGGCCGCGCGCAGCTCATCGAGCAGGCCTGGCCATCGCTTCCGCGCGAAGACGGGGTGCCCTCGGCGAAGGGGCTCGAGGCGCTGCTGGCGACGCCGAGGTCGGACGACCCGGCCGGCGGGGTGTGCGTCGATCTCCCCGCCTTCGACTACGGCACGCGCAGCGCGCTGGTGCTCTTCGTTGCCCCCGACTTGCGGAACTCCCGTTGGTACTGGGCGGAGGGCCGGCCCGATCGCACCCCCTTCGTGGAACACCCCGAATTGATCGCGGAGCTGCACACGTGAGTCCTCTGCTTCTCGAACGCGTCGCCGAGCTGACGGTGTCTGCCGCGAGCGGCTGCGTGGTGCGTGACGGCCGGGTGTACGTCGTGGCCGACGACGACGTGACGCTGCGCAGCTACGCCCTCGACGGGGCTCCGCACGACGTGATCTCCCTTTTCCCCGGGGTGATGCCGGCCGACGAGAAGGCGCGCAAGAAGGTGAAGCCTGATCTCGAGGCGGTCGCCTTGCTGCCCGATGGTTCGCTGCTGGCGATGGGCTCCGGCTCGTCCGACCAACGGGGCCGCGCTCGTCTTCGGCCAGCGCGGTAATGGCGCTCAGAAGGAAAACGCCATTCTCCGGCTGCGACTTTCGGA